>CAZVUF010000206.1:0-4944 GCA_964629355.1 uncultured Pirellulales bacterium
TATCTGTTGATTCCAGCAAGCAAATCGAACAGGTCGCAACCTGCTCGGCAAACCAAGATGTTGAGATCGGTAAAAAATTGGCTGAAGCAATGGACAAGGTCGGCAAAGACGGCGTCATCACTGTTGAAGAGGGCCAATCACTGGAAACAGCCGTTGAGCTGGTTGAAGGTATGCAGTTCGACAAGGGCTATCTCAGTCCACATTTCATCAACAAGCTGGAGAATATGTCAGTTGTTTTGGATAAGCCCTATATTCTTGTACATGAGAAGAAAATTAGCTCAGTAAAATCAATGGTTCCGCTCCTGGAAAAAGTGGCCAAACAGGGTAAACCACTACTGATTATCGCTGAGGATATTGAGGGAGAGGCGCTGGCAACATTAGTTGTCAATAAGCTGCGCGGTGTGCTGCAGTGTGCAGCGGTTAAAGCCCCCGGCTTTGGCGATAGACGAAAAGCTATGCTTAGCGACATCGCTGTTATAACCGGCGCTGAGGCTATTTTTGAGGACTTAGGGCTGGAGTTAGAAAATATCGAGTTGCATCAGCTCGGCACCGCCAAGCAGGTTAAAATCGACAAGGACACCACCACCATTATCGAGGGAGCCGGCAGCACAGATGCAATCAAGGGCAGAATCGAACAGATCAAAAAGGAAATTGAATCCTCCACGAGCGATTACGATATCGAGAAGCTGCAGGAACGATTGGCGAAGTTGTCCGGCGGTGTGGCAATCATTAAGGTTGGTGCCGCCACCGAAGCTGAAATGAAGGAGAAAAAGGCCCGGGTGGAAGATGCATTACACGCCTGCCGAGCGGCTGTAGAAGAGGGTATTCTACCCGGTGGTGGAGTATCAATGCTAAGAGCACTACCGGCTTTAAATAAGATCAAAGCCACCGGCGATGAGCAAATCGGCGCGGACATAGTGCGAAGAGCCGTTGTGGCACCGATTAAGCAAATCGCTGAAAACGCAGGTCTGGATGGTTCAATCGTAGCTCAGAAAGTTATGGATAGTAAGGATAAGAACTTCGGCTACGATGCTTTGCAGAAAGAATACGGCGATATGATTAAGTTCGGCGTGATTGTGCCGACGAAGGTGGAAAGAGTGGCGCTGCAAAACGGTGCATCAATTGCCTCACTGCTTCTGACGACGGATGCAATCGTCAGTGAGATACCCGAAAAGAAAGAAACACCTCCAATGCCGCATGGCGGTGGTGGAATGTATTAAAACGTGTATCGAAAGCGGGTTCCCTCAAGAACCCGCTTTTTTATTTAATAAATATACTCGTACTAAATACGTTTGTTTGCCGATAGAATAAAAAAGGCGGCATTTGCCCCCGATAGTTTTTACGTCTTAACACGAGGTTATGAATGAGTTTTCGCTTTTACACAAATATGATATCGCAGGCCTCCCGAAACGTCGCGGCCGGTATTGCTATAGTGGGACTACTGCTGATCGGATTTGGAGTGATTATCTTGGCGCTGCCACAGATTTTCGCTTTTCTTGCTGCAGCGGTGTTCTTCATCGCCGGCGCTGGCTGTGGAATTACAGCCCTTAAAATCTTTTTGGCAAAAAGGCATTTCGATAAGCTTACCAACGAAGAAACGGATGATTATACCGAAAGCGTCGAAATCTTTGCCGAGAGATACACGGTTGATGATAGTTAAAAAATCAAAGAAGAACAAAAATCCAGTAAAACTGGCGGCTAAGTACATTTCTATTTAGCCAAGCGGTTTATCACGGGGTTCACAATTAACATTTCACATGGTTTTTCCCCAACGCACCATCTACCCAGTGATGGTTAATTCATTTACCAATCACCAGCCATCAATCGCCGCAGGCCAATTTTATCACACGTTCTACCTAAAGCAGCTAAGGTAATTACCCGAAATAAATTAGTAGCGTTTTGCAGGTCTGGATATGGACAGACATATGCTCAAGGGAAGGTCTCTTTTAGTGATATTATCGGCTCTTCTTTGCTGCCCACCGAATGTGGGTCTGCTCCGGTCCAGGGCTTCGTCCCGATCGGCCCAGGCCCAGAGAACAATCACACAGGAGTCGGTGAATCCGGTCCGCCCGAAGTGGTCGAGCGAAACATCGCGGATTCAACCACTTTTTTCACCATCCGTCGCCGAAAGGTTTTATGAAATAGCCTATGAACTGGCAGGCTCTGAAAATATCACCACGCCGCGTGCTGAACAGGCAATTTTACTATTAATCGCCGCTAAAGAACTCGGCGGTACCGCAGACCAAATTCACCCTCTATTGATTAAGCTCGCCTGTGAACATTCAAAACAGGGCTATTCACAAGAGGTTTATGGTTGGCTTAATGAGTATGTCGGTGAATCAATCGATCCCGAGGTAGCCAGAAAGGCTGTTACATATCTGCTTGATCGCTGCGATACTCGTGAACAACGGGAGAGAGTTTTAGAGCAGTTGCTGGCTGAGACAGGCGGCAAAAACGCCGCTGTCGATTCCGAATTGGCTACACTACTTGGCCTTTTAATGGTGGAAAAGGCCGATTTTAACGCCGCCCAATCTCTCTTTGTTAGGGCTTATTTGAATGACAGATATAATAAGCTGGCGTTTGCCAAGCTGGTTGAGCTTGTTCCTGAGAAAGTCAGCCCAGTGATATATTTTGAACATTTGAGATTAATGTTGCGAGAAAATCCCTTGGATATCGAGGCGGCACTGGCCTTTGCTCAATATGCCGAGTCCGCTCATGGTGGCCACCTTTACGAGATAGCCTCCGCTGCATATCAATATTGCGTTGATTTATTCGACTATCTCTATCCGAATGAGGCTCTGCCACCCAATATCTATCTTCCCTGGATAATCAGCAATTACAATACCGAGCAAAACCTCAGTAGATGTCTGCAAATTGCCGAGCGTGTTCGTAGTAGTGGACGGTTCGACGTCCTTGTTGAAGCTATTGCCGGTAGAGCGGCAGCAAAAATAGGCAAAATAGACGAAGCGAACCGAATATTCCAGACTGCTGAGTTAAAAGCACAACAGCTTCTTGGGGAAAGTCGCCCCGGCGGACCTGGTGCGGTACAACTTGCCTGGTTTTACTGTTTCGCACGACAAGATGCGTTCAAAGCTCTGGATTGGGCAAATAAAACATACTCAACTGATTCCAATTCGGCTGTGGCCGCTGCTCTTCTGGCTTATGCTCTCGTGATGAATCAGCAGTTGGAATGGGCCAAGCCGCTTATCGAAAATTATGAACATAATCAAATATCGGATTTGGTGCAGGCCCAGATACAATTAGCTGATGGACAGAAAGAAGCCGCAGTTGAAACGCTAAGGGCCGCAATACTTAAAGACCCCGGTTCGCTCGCAGCGGAACGTGCCAAAGAGCTGCTGGTTCAGCAGGGCCAACAGTATAAACCTCCTGTTGACCCTGATTATATCCTGTCTGTGCTCAGAAAGAGTTTTGGGCAAACAGTTGTTCCGGAGTTTACGAGTCCGGATAAGATAATTTCGGTTCAGTTTAGTAGTAGTATAAACGAGTTTTCCTATGGTAGCGAATTTGGTCCGACGGGACAAATTACCATAACAAATAATTCTTCCGAGCCTCTTATCATAAGTGATGACGGTTTATTCAACGGTAATATCAGGATAGATGCCAATATTAGCGGAGACCTTAACAGAAGAATATCGAAATTAGTATCTCTTAAAATTGGCTCTATTTCAGCTATCGAGCCGGGCAAGAGCATGATTGTTCCGATACGTCTTGTGACAGGAGAGCTTAGAAAGCTGCTGCTCAGTCATCCCCAGGCATCTTTAAATATTGAATTCACACTCTATCTTGATCCCATTAGCATCGGACAAGCAGAGCTTCCTCAAGGACCTCGAGACGAGCAGGAACAGATAGCCAATAAGCTGATTAATATGAGGCCAGCTAAGATAGTAATGAGACGTCCTGGAGTCGAACTTAGCAGCAGTTACCTGCAAAACCGATTCAACTCAATTTTAACCGCTCAAACCAGCCAAAAAATCAGCATCGCAGAACTGTTTGTAGGCCTTCTGAAGGAACAGCACACGATGGCTGAGCATGGGGCGCTTTATAGATATAAATATGCCGACTGGATGCCAAATTTACTGAAATCGGCGATGCTACAAGAGTCCGGATTATTGCTTAATCCTGCTGAGGACGAGTGGGTGGTTAAGGTCCATACAATGGCTGAAATGCTTTCTTTGTCGTTGGATACTGAACTGATGAATGCGGTTGCAAAGAATCTAAACCATCCCAAGTGGCCGGTTCGTATGATGGCTCTTTATTTACTAGCTAAAAGTCCGGAAAATAAATTTGATAGTGTACTGAACTGGGCCGCTCAAAACGATTCGAGCCAGCTTATCCGCAATATGGCAGTTGCTTTAAACTCCGACGTCATCAGGCCAACTTTGACTCCACAATAAATTAGCTTTGGGGCAATTTATCCAGGGCCATCTGCTTGCGATCTGTCATTTCTCGAGATGGATTCCCGCGAAAATGAGGCCTGCAGATATGTGGCCAAATTAGCCTTTCGGTTTCTCAGACCCAGCTTACGGCGGATGTTCTCTCGATGCCGTCTGACAGTTGCAGCGGAGATACAACGAAGCTGGGCGATTTCCTTCGTCGATAGTCCATTGCGAATCATCGTACCAATCGCGATCTCAACAGGTGTCAATTGCATATGCTCTCTTGATAGCTGCGTAAGAAACGGAGAGGTTATCTCCTGCAAACTCTGCCGAAGCAGTGTCACATAAGAGCGCTGTCGACCAGTGACCTCGAGCTCCAGTTCAAACACGATAGGCATGATGATCTTCTGAATGTTTGCGAGAATGGAAGCCCTTATTTCTTGTTTCTCATCTTCGAGCCGGGAAAGGACCGCACGCAGCGCTATGTTTGCATCCTGTAGGGCCTGATGCTCTCTTTGTATCGCTTTGTGGGCGGCGCGAAGGTCGG
>CAZVUF010000207.1:0-4926 GCA_964629355.1 uncultured Pirellulales bacterium
CGAGAATAATTTTGTCTTTTGCAAAAGCTTCTATTAAATCCAGATCGAGCTGGACGGCTTCTCTGCCGAGTAAATCGTTGATATCGATGTCACGAATTTGAGAAACGCGGAATTTGCCGGATGCAATGTCAGTAATTGCTGGCACCGTCCGGAACCGGATTTTGGTGCCTTCGCATACCTGAATGACACGCCTTAACTGCTGATGTGTTGCCGAGGGCATAGCAATGGCGATCTCTTCGATATTGCGGTCGGTGCAGATTTTTGGCAGCTCTTCAACCGTTCCAAGGACAGATATTCCATGAATACTGATGCCTTGTTTAGCTGGGTCGTCATCGATGAAGCCAATAACCTCATAAACAGCTACGGACATGCGGTGGATTTCACGCAGCAATGCTTCGCCGGCATTGCCTGCTCCGACTATGAGGAATCGCTTCAATCGTCCACTTTCTACGGTGCGAAATTCCTCATAGTACAGTCGAATTACCATCCGCAACCCGCCGAGTATCAATACCGTTGTAAACATATCGGCTACACATACGCCCTCAGCGACTTTGTCCATGCCAGCCGGTAGGTAAATACGAATAGTGTCGATGTAGCTCATAAAAAACCATACAGCTACTATAATTAGAGTGCTGAAGAGAGAAGCGCGTAGTATCCCCAGCAGATCAGAAATGCCCACATAACGCCACCAGCCGCGGTATTGCCTGAAAATCCCAAAGACCGGCAGCTTGATGATAAGAAAAAGTATCAGCAGAATCGGATATAATTCTACAAGCCAGGTTTGTTTGAACTGCATCTCGTTTACTACCAAAAAAGAAAGTAACAGAGAAACAGCAAAGGCGTTTATATGAGCAAGGATTATCAGTGGCTTACGAAACGCGAGCAGGCCTGTGGAAGGTAAGGTGAGAAATTTTGTTTGGTTTTGATCGTTGTTTTTTAGCTGTTTATTTTTGAACATCTCAGGCATATCTTCCATGCACTGTAGTCCGGCCTTCGGCTTTCACAAGACAAATATAAAATGACCAAAGCGGCTGTCAAGTTTGCTGTTTATGTTTAGTCACTGGTTTAACCAGCATTTATCCGAAACTAAGTTTATCTGCATAAATAATTCCGATACAAGATATAACCCAAAGTACAAAGCCGATTTGAAACGGCAAATCGTGCAGTATAAGCTCTACCATACCAGAGAACCTGCCCTGTTGTATCAGAGCGCTGAATCTAAATATGCAATACAGAACCAGTGGCGTAGTATATACAAGATGATTAGTGCCAAATATACGAAACGTTCTGTCGTCCATCGCATAAAGCAAAAAGCATATCACGGCAAGGCCGCTTGTTACGTCAAGCATATGTGACAGTAGCTCCGGAGTATAGCCGGCCAGGGTTTTACGAAATGACTCGCTTTCCTCACCCAGAAGAGCTATTTCACTGCGACGTTTGCCGAACGCCAAGAACAGACACAAAGCGAAGGTGCAAATAATCAGCCAAGGCGAGATAGGTACATTCACTACAACCGCTCCGGCAATTGCCCGAAGGCAAAAGCCAATGGATATTACCACGCAATCGAGAATCATCATTTTTCTCAGCAACAGAGAATAAAGAATCATTAGGGTAATATATGTTAGGATGATGATTGCAAAACTATGAGCAAGGAGAAAGCTGCCGACAATCGCAACTGTAGCACATAGAATAGACACCACAGCGGCTGAGCCGACACTTACGCTGCCGGTCGCAATGGGCCTTTTGCGTTTTTCAGGATGGAGGCTGTCTGCCTTACGGTCGATTATATCATTCAAGATATAGACGGCGGAGGCAGCCAGAGAAAAGCAAAAAAACCCACCAATCGTCCTGCATACGGCCAGAGGTACATCAAGTTTTTGCCCAAATATAAGGGCTGCAAATACAAACACATTTTTGGTCCAGTGCAGAGGCCGCATTATCTGCAGAAATCGCATAGCTTTGCCTTTCTATCTATTTTGGCGCAGAAATCCGACTCCGATGTGGGCTTTTTTCCTATACGCCATAAATACTATCAGCTATTTTTACATCGACATTCCAGCCAAAATATGTAAAATTATATTCCAGTTAGCGTATGTCGCGTTGCGTAGAATACCTGCAGTCCGAAATACAAACCATGATAACAACAGTTGTTTTTGATTTAGACGATACACTTTACGACGAAATCGAATATTGCAGGAGCGGCTTTACCTCAGTCGCTGAGTATCTCGCCGGTTTGCTCAAGGTATCTGCCCGGCATATTATTGAAGCCCTCTGGAAGCAATTTGAAACTGGCAATCGTAAAAAAACGTTTAACAAAGCCCTCGATGAGCTTGGTATTAGCTATGATGATGGCCTTATCCAGGAGCTGATAGAGGTGTATCGTAACCACCTTCCCAAAATAAATTTACCGGCCGATAGCAAAGATGTTCTGGACCAATTGAGTGACAAATACACCCTGGCTTTGTTGACGGATGGTTTCCTGCCGGCCCAGCAGTTGAAGGTGCAAGCTCTGGGAATTGAAAGGTATTTTAAGTGCATAATTTATACCGAACAGTTAGGCAGAAATTATTGGAAACCATCTCAGATTGGCTTTGAAAAGCTGCTACGAACCTTGAATGCGAGTGCCGAAACAGCCGTGTACATTGCCGACAACGAGGGGAAAGACTTTATCGGACCAAACCAATTGGGCATTTTGACCATTCAGATAATCCGTCCCGCCCGTATTCACACCGAGTCCTCACAGCAATCCGGGGCAGCAGCGCAGTATATAATCCGCGAAATAGGCCAATTGCCCGCTCTTTTGGGCCGACTCTAAAGGGAGCAGCTTTTACTAATTGCTTATAACTGCTTGTTATATAGTGTTTTTGCTTGACTTGATCGTGTTTAGGCGATAATATATACTTAAATCACCTTAAAAGTTGACCTTTTATTGTTTGTGAGGAGTGTAACCATGCCAGCAGGCAAAAGACAGCAGAGTAATGCTATGCTTTACTCCCTCGTAATCTTTGTGGGGCTCTTTATTGTCGCGACTGCTCTTGCGGTTATCTTCTATGTGAAATTTGAAGACCAGAGGAAGAAAGCAAGAGAAGCACAAAGCAACCTCGCAGAGATTGCAACCAACGGAGATTGGCGAGATAGAGGTAGGATAGTTGGCACAGTAAGAACCGGAGAGACCTATTTGGGTAAGATGGTTGCTTATCTCGACAGAACTGTATCTATAATCTTAGGTCCGCTTGGATCGCTTGGAGATAGCTCTGCTGAAGTGAAATTCGATACTGTTGATAAGAAAGTAAGTGCTGCATTAATGCTCGCTCAGGAAAATTTTGAACAAAAAATTGACCCTAATGTTACCGGTCTGGTAACAGTTGTTCAAAATTTGAAAGCGAACCTGGACCGCACTATAGACGAAAAAACCAGCCTGGAGAAGCTGCTTGGTGAGCTGCGACAACGTTTTGATGATGCAATAGCAGCAACGCAGCAAAAGGAAAAGCAACTGGAAGATGAAAAAGAACAATACCATCAGCAGGTCGTTGATATTACACAAAAATACGATGAGCTTAAGCAATTGATGGAAAAAACTTCTGATGAAAGAGCTCAGACTCTATGGACTCAATTAGAAGATGAAAGAAACAATCTAAAAAAGACCAGTGATGAGTTGTTACAAACGAAAGCAGAACTAAATATGACTCGGGATAGAATGGAGCGTGCATTAGAAGAGCTCCAGCAGATCAAGCCGTCGCCGGACCGCGAAGTGGCGGCATATCAGCCTGACGGCAAGGTGATATTGGTTGATGACCAGGCTCAAGTCGTTTATCTGAATATCGGAACTGATGATCGCGTTTACCCGGGTCTAACCTTCTCGGTTTATGACAGAAATGCACCTATCCCAAGGGACGGCAAAGGAAAAGCTGAAGTAGAAGTATTTAGCGTCGCAGAAAAAGTTTCATCTGCACGAATAATACAGTCCCAGAAGATAAACCCCATTGTAGTGAATGATATCGTTGCAAATTTGATTTGGGACAGTAATAAAACGAATGTATTCGTGGTCTCTGGTGAATTTGACCTTGACGGTGATGGAATTTTAGATCGCAACGCTATCGATAAAGTAAGAGGGCTTATCGAAAAATGGGGCGGCACAGTGGCTGATATAGTTTCTTTCGACACTGATTTTCTTGTTCTTGGCGAACCACCACAAGTACCCCCGAAGCCGACACCTGATGAATTGGATGCAAACCCAATGGCCAACGAAAGGTACGAAGCTGCGATGCAAAGATTTAACCTCTACAAAGAGGCCGAAGACAGAGCGCAGGGATTATGGATACCTGTGTTTACATACGATAGATTTCTCTATTTGATAGGTGGACAATCCGGCAAACCGGGAGTATTTTAATTTGACATTGTATCATTTGGCTCTATACCAATTGATGCGACGAAAATTTGGCCGGTGTATTGAGTTGCATCGCTCGATACTGTAAAACCTTTTTTTACCGCAACGAAAGTCACAGTAAAGGCAGCTCTAATAGCTGCTCCAAGCGGCTCACCAGTATCGCAATTTAAGCCCGACGGAATATCCACAGCCAGTATTGGGCAATTTTGTGCGTTTATACTTTCGATTAGCAGCTTATATTCATCGCTTAGTTGCCCACTTAAGCCCGTGCCAAAAAGACCGTCAACAAGCATATCAGCACCTTCGGTGAAAGTCCTGACGCGTTCAAGGATGTCCCCGTCTACTATGTCCATTTGTTCAACGGACTGATCCATCCGCTCTAAAATATCCAAATTTATTTTTGCATCACCTTTGACTTTATTGCGGTCACCACATACGATTACGGTAACTTTAAAGCCACTGTTTAACAAGTGCCTGGCAATTACATACCCATCGCCGCCATTGTTTCCTGTCCCGCAGAAAATACAAACCTTCGGCCC
>CAZVUF010000208.1:0-4863 GCA_964629355.1 uncultured Pirellulales bacterium
GCCGGTTTCAGCCGCAGTAGTGGCCTCAATTCTACCATTTTTGCTGAGCAACGGTGTAATCAGCTTTTTGGCCTCGGCAGCGGAGATGTAATATAATGTGAAGATCCTGTATTGCATTCGTTCCAGATCTTCCTTTATAGATTTGTATTCCTCCCCCGTATAGACTTTGATGAAATTACCTCGCTGCTCATATTTGAAACCGTTACCAAGAATCGCCTCCAGCGCTTCCTCAAATGTCACATTATAAAGATTAGTGATTGTAATCAGGCCGTCCACTTTCGTCGATGGCACAATGTTTTTCTGATAGCGAGCTGCCAAGAAACTAAGTGCATCGCGTATTCCCCAATCTTTCCTGAAAGAAATCGACTGAATCCTAGCGTTTGTGGCGGCATCTCCCGGCACTATTACAGCTGATGCGCCCACATCCGATGTGTCTTCGGAACCACCTTCATCAACGCTCGTCGAGGCAAGATCTTGGCTGAGGTAAGCTTCAACCGGTCCTTGTTCAACACCACCTACTGCCATCGCCACCGTCATGACCAAGACTAAAGAGTATATAAACAGACACTTCACAATTTTCATTTTACTGCTTGATTTGTTTTCGCAACGCATAATTCATCTCCCGTCCTCGCTTTGAGGACCCATCTGTAAGGTGGGCTGTGCGACTCGATGGATCTCGTCGAAGTCCCACCGTTTTTAGTAGGGTATGCAAAACACACCCTGCTCTTCTAACTTTCCGGCACAAGCTTCAACTGTATTTCAATCTTTCCATAACTTATAAACACAATATCCCTTTCGATTCGCGATACTTCACATTCATAGGTATCATTTCCATCTCTGAGGACAATTTTATCTCCCACTGACAGTAACCTGCCGTTGATAAATGCGCGTGGATTTTCACCCAGCTCTATGGCCTCTAACTTTAGTCCTGCTTGCATTAGTCGCGAGCGCAGGTTTACCGAGTTCAGATCGATACCTGTTTGCCGACCATCAGCCAAGTATTTACCCTCCGGGATAAAACCTCTCCAACCATTTGGATCAAAAAAGTCCCTTGTAATTACATCATTACGACCCTGGATTTGTGGTAATTCGATATAAGATATTTTTATCCGTGGACTTCCCTGCTCTTTTACCTCCACCTGATTGGCCGCCAAAGCTGCCTGAGCAGCTTCTGGTCCTTTTTTGGTAAATATTCTGATCCACATAAGGACCATCAAAGAAATCAGGCACAGAACCATAATAGTCTTTTTCTTCTCTGCAGCCAAACGATGAAAAATCCTATTAGTCCTGTTATCAGCGTTTTCTAAACTTTGTTTCATATCTTCTTAGATTTATCCAAAATCCCTTTTTCCATTTCAACTTCCGGCCGATAATAAATAACCACCCTGGTTTCCATACTGATTTCGCCATTGAAGCTACTGTCATTTATGAGCTTAACCTGCTCTACACGAACCAGCCGCTCCCACGCCTGCAATCGCTTATAGAACTCGAAAATCTGCGGTAATCTGCCTTTGCATTGTATATTTATCGGTATACAGCTTAAGTCATCGTCTTTCATTTCATTTTGGGGAGCCACGACCTGCCCTCTAAGGTTGTGCTCGGTCATTAAATCAGCCAACTGCTGCAAAAAAACGCCGAGGTCCCTTTGCGCAGGTACATTTACCTCAAAGTTCGATGTCGCCTGCTGGAGCTTTTGCAATTGGTCGGAAAGCACAGGTAGTTGTCTGCCGCCTTCTGTACCTTTATCTATCGCCAGTACCAGCGCGGATTTTGTCTGCTTGATAGCCTTCATTGTCTTGAATAAAGGCAAACAGCCAAACAGGATAAAATCCGCCACCAATATAACGGCCACAACACAGATTAGTACCTGTTGTTTTTTCCGAAAGAACGTCACTATAGTCTTTGCCTTTCTCGGTTTTTGCCTTGCCGCTTTTTATAAAATCAGAATTTTTCCTGCCGATAATTTGCCAGGTAGCAGCTTATCTCAAATTCGCTTACCCGATAATTGCCTGGGGTAAGTGCTTTTTTTGTCTCCGCTTCACCTATTGTTACAGCATTACTCGTCATTTGCATTGTTTTGTTTCGCGAGATTGAGGGATAGACTTTGCAAAAGTATGGCGAATCTTCCAGTTTTCGTACCAAAGTCGCAACGTCACTCGCATCCGCCGCTATGCCGCTTATCAACACCTTGAACAACACATCGCCAAGGGGCAGATCTCGCCGCCTGTCTGGTTCAGTTCCGGCAACTCTGACAGCCGCACCAATGTTTGTTTTGGGCTGCTTGAACTTCTCACTGATGAATTCCACTTTGCTGAGAACTATCTTTTCATCAATTAAAAAACTCATCTCAGCAAAGAGATTAGCCACATCAATCTTCGAGTCGATTTCTCCGAGGATATTCACTCTTTTCTGCAAATCTGCCAACTCGTTCTTAATCTTTGTAAACTCCTTAGATGCATTTTGGGCTTGTGACCGCTTCGATGCCATCTGAGCAAGTTTGGCCGTCGCATTTGAAACAGAATTTAGGGAAACAAAATTCCACACCATCATCGCACCAAACATACACGCCAGAACTATGTACTGTGTGCCATAACTCAACCGCCGACGTCTGCTGCTTTTATACCACTCTGGAAGAAAATCAATTTCTTTCATAGTTATCGGAGTATTCAAACTCATCTTCTTTTATTTTGATTGCAGCCGGCTCGCAGGTATTTCCGTTCCAGCCTTTCAGGCACAGTCCAACAGCAACCGCCCACTCAGAAAGCAAACCGTGCTTGCCACTATCAAAATTTATGTTCATTTTTTCAGCCGGCAATTCAAAACCTTTCACCGGCTGAGCTATCTCAATATCAATCTTTAGTTGTTGTCTTAAAATATCAAACAAAATACCTTCGTATGCCTCACCTCCGCTAAAAACTACTTTCTCCACACGCTTGCCCCTGAATGTAACCGCATAATACCTGAGACACAGCGATATCTCTTTTGCCAGTTCCTCTGCAACCGTAGTTATCGCATCAAGCATAATAAGCTGGGTAGAGGCATCGAGTCCTTCATTATCTTCTGTCAAGACCTGTCCACCGGAGCTTGGCTGCGGTCCTGTCGGATTTTTTCCAATCCGAAACCTGCCGCGCAGCATTGGCACTTCATTAATTTCAATCCCTAATTTCTCCCCTATCTCGCGGTTAAATCTTGCTCCACCAATCGCTATTTGCTTAACAAAGCAAATTTCTCCTCCTCGACCAAACACAACCGTTGTAAAGCTGCTTCCTATATCAAGAAAAATTACTGTGCGCTCTTTATCCTCCTGCCGCCTCAGCGACCTCTCAAAACTCCTGAAAAACGCACACGGAACAACGTCTATCGCCACAGGCTGAAACCCAGCTTCCTCAAGCATTGCTATATGACTCTTTATAGTTTCCTCTTTTGCAGCAAACAATATCATCTCGTCCTTCATCTCATCGCCGTGCAGAACGCTGCCGGCATGTAAGTAATTAATTACGTCTTTATCCGGGTCCAGTCCAAAGCGTTCGGTGGCTTCTTTTTTTAAAGCCTCCTCAATCTGGTCCGGCTTCATCTCTGCCAACCGCAGCGAGGTTACTCTCACTTTTTCACTCGGAAGACATGAGACGACATTCTTTCCACGAAACTTACCATTCGCCAGCATTCGTTTTAGTGCGGAAACAACAAAACCTTTTTTCTCCTCGTTATTTCTATTTATACCGGGGTCAACACGTGTCTCATCTGCTGCAACAACTGCAATCCGATTGTTACTGACCGCCAGTTGAATCATCTTCATAGAATAATTACCTATATCCAATCCTATAGGGCTCAGATTCCGGGATTTAAGATTCAAGCTTATCATTTATGTTTTGCCTTCATCAATCTGCTATCGAGATATACCCGGTAACAGGCTCTACCTGAACCGTTTTACTGATTCCGCCTGCTTGCAGAGTAATAACGCCACTATTCAAAGGATTACCACTGCCGTTAAACGGACTTCCGAGATAATCAAATTTGACCTCATTAGTACTGTCGAAATCGGCATCAACTATATCGACTCTGTCCAGTCTGCTGTCGTTAAGGAAATTGATAGTGTAATCGAAACCCTTTTTGACAGGGTGCGATATAACAACACCGGCCTGATCCTTAACCGTGTAGCTTTCTGCGTTTTTATCAAAAACCACTGAAAAACTTTGTCCTCTGCTGATTGCCATACTTTTAGCGTACTCCAGGTCCGCAGCAATCATATTCGCAGCGGAGCGGATTTGCATGGAAGCCGCCGAAGACATCATTGGCACAGCTATCATCGCTGCTATCCCGATTACCACAACCACAATCAAAATCTCAATAAGCGTAAACCCCGTTAGTAATGACCACCGATTAAAATCGGTGGCTTTATCTAACATGGGAAAGCCGGTGTTCCGCTCACAAAACTTTAAACTTTGAGCATTAATCTCAATATTTTCTATTGAGCCATGTCCTAAATCCTGGGTTCTCCTTACCGATTTTGTCTGTTCAGACTGATACATTACGAGCCCAGCCTCCTTTACCTTATATCTTTTTTCGGCTTGCTAAAGATAAGTCTTTACCAAGCAGGTTAAAGAACCCCACGTTAAACGTGGCCCCCACATAAAACCTAAGATTAAATGCTTAACCCCGCAATTTATTGCGGGGTTTTGTCATCTGATACAAGTGTCAAATCCCATACCTTCGGCAGTTAAGAACAACAAAATTGTTATAACCCTCAAAAAGTGTGACAAAACCAGTTGAACTATTTAGATGTTTCGATGGGTAAGATTATTCGGTCCCACCGGTAACATATTTCGTATTTTTCTTTTTGCTGTATAAAAAGGCCGATAAGCG
>CAZVUF010000209.1:0-4860 GCA_964629355.1 uncultured Pirellulales bacterium
CGAAAGTAGTAATGTGTACCGATTATTTTTATCCTCGGATCCCACGCGAGCATATCTTTCTTGTTCTTCAATCCCCATGTCAGGTATGATCTCTCATCCAAACCAGAGCTTTCGATCACTTTTTTATTGGCTATTTTCACCCCGATAGGCGAGCTTACATCAAACAGCATCTCGCTTCCCGTGTACCTATCGATGAGGCGAATAATGAATTCCTTTATCCGGCGCTCTTCGAAGTAGTAGAACAACCCCGCCGCAATAAACAGCACGTTTCCCGTGACCGCGATGTTCTCAAGCCAATCCCTTTCCAAGAACGACGAGGCTATGAATTTTCTTCTCTCATTTTCCTTAATAAATTTTCTTCTCAGCTCGATTACATCCGCCAAATCGAGATCATACCATCTAAGTTTTCCATTATCGATTCTCTCGAATGTCGTGTCTAGCCCGCATCCCAAATTGACGATGGTTCCTTCCGGATAGCTCGATAGAAAATTCTTTACGATGCGGTCGCAAACCTGGCTCCGTTTTATCCAGGCGATCCGGCTAAGCTCATCCAAATTGTGAGTGATCTGTGAAAAATCATAATCTATTTGGTCAATAATTCTTGCTGCGGTTTCATCAACCAACATGGGTTTGGGTTTTCTTGTCTCCGCTGCTCGTCCCCAAAGCGGTAGAAATAATGTCTTTTGTACAGTGCCAAGATTGATATTGACTCGATTTGTCATTCTCGTCTCCTATATTGTCCGCTCAACGACTGAGCTGACTTGCGCCCTCGCAGCGAGCAAAGCGAGCGAGAAGGCGTCAAGTCAAACAACACGTTGCGCGGCTGTCTAAACCGATACGCTTCGGGCTCAGCCACATAGCATCATTCTCCTGCTTTAAACTCTGTGCCTCCAGGGTCGGTTTACCCCGTATGGTGGTTTGTAACCTGTAACAGCGGACCGCAGCATCACAAACCGTACCCATGCGACGCACTCTGGCCTCAGCACCGCCTAAAATTATGCACTCTGTTCCGTTTGCGGGCAAACGTGAATAGTCCGGACTGCACAATCGATTGGGGTAACCAGCCAGGGATTGGCGGCCACACCGCCAAGCTCCCCTCGGCTCTCAGTATGCGATGCATTTCGGGTAACAATCTGTTCAAGGGCAACATGGGTGCGGGAATCACTCCGAATAACAGCACCATGTCAAAGCTTTCAGCATCCAAACCGGTATCCATCGCATCACTTCTGACGACGCGAACATTTGTGAGACCTGCGGTCTGCACTTTCTGTGTTACAAGGTCCACTGACTCTGATAGTATGTCAATCGCGACGAGGCGTCCTTGATCGCCAATCAATCGGGCGGCTGGTAATGTGAAATACCCCGTACCGCAGCCCACCTCCAGCACGGTCTGCCCGGGCTGAATATCGGAACCCGTTATGATACTCGCTGGGGGGAAGAAGCGATATCGAAATCGGCTCTCCATCCCAGCCGCCAGGACTTTGATGAGAAATCCCCCGATTGTTGACGTTGCAAAAGGTTCAATACCCATACTGCTACTCCCAAGTTCGGATATCCCTCAAGGAACTTTCACTCCAGCGTGGTAGCACCGATTATAGCATTTCCCACACCACGTCGTAACAACGTAACAAACCATTATTTAGCGGACCTTTTTGCCGACACGCCCAAGGCCCGCTCACACCTTCTGTCGCAGCTCCTCAGCAGCGTCACCACCAGCAACCTCACCGAAGGCCAAATGTTTAATTGAACCTAAAGCCATAATCAGCGACGCCCGTGCGTTGACCGGTCACTTCGAATGCACTCCGGTCCATTCTTGCCTCCTATTCGCTCATCGCGGAGCTGTCTCTTCCTCCTTCCTGATTGATCGGTCTGTTCGGACAACGATGTTTCATATACCAATCTTTCATTCGATATCTCGTTAGAACCAAAACGGATCCCACCATCAACGACTTGAAGGAGCAGCACCTGATAGTGCTGTCATAGCTGTGAATGGTAGTGCAGGGGTTGCGCTGTTGCTGGTGGGAAGGAATATCTGCTGTGTATACCTTCTTCTATAGTCCCCTGGGTTATGGAAGAAAAGACCAAGTAATCCCGATCCATCCGATCGAAAGGATTCAAAGATTATAGATTCCATCGGTTTTTTCCTGGTATCATATCGTAATAACATCGCGCTAAGCTGCTTCGCGGCCTTGGGCGCTATGCTAAAGGCATTGGCACGTATTTTTGCGCACGCAAAAATCGTGACAATAGCGAAGTCTGCGGCAGCACTTTGTTCTGTGTATAATTAAATATCATTTCTGTCTAATCTTAAAACACAATACTTAGGTTAATCATAAATATTTTCTTGTTCATTTTTAAATAATCATTTTAAAAATTAGACAAGTAAATTGGATATATATTCTTAACAAAGTAATATTTTTTTAATCCGATTTTACTAAACTTCCTTCCAACCAGAACTTATCCATTTAAGTTCAGTTTTATTAATTTGTTGAATTCTCAAACCTAATTGTGCTGCATGATGTTGTATATGTCTAATTAGATCAATATATAATTCTATTCTAGGTATTTTTTGAAAACTAAATCCGGATGGTCCCAATAATGTGTTTTCATTATCAGCATTAATAATATTTTCTATTTTTCCACGACAATAGCTAAAATATTTTTCAATTTCTTCTTTTTTATATACATTTACAGCTAATTTATATTCTAATTCTTCATAGTCTTTAAAAATATCTTTATTCTCTTTTTGAAATTCTTGATTTTTAAAATCTTCTTCGTTTTTTGATATATAAAAGTCTGTATAGAAAAGTGTATGAAATAGTACTTGTGAAAATGGGTAATCTCCATGTTTATTATTCCATTCACTATTTGGACAATTTTTTATACATTGGTAAAGAGTGCACAATGATGCTTCAAGTTGCCATACTAATATTTTTTTTATTTCATCTAACATAGTTGTTCCTTCAATTTATTTTGAGTAATTAATTTTAATTTATTGTTGGCATTTATGGACTACTATTAATTTGATAAATATATTATACATAGAACGGCTTGCGCATCAGCCGCTTGGCCGGCTGTGCAAGACTAGGTTTCTGTATACATCACAACCATCGAAGAACATACAAACGAAGACTCTAGGCCGAAGGCCAAGTCGGCTGCATGCGCGGGTTGGGCGGCTACCCAAAACGGTTATTCCCCTCTCCTTACTAAAAAAGCTTGGGGAAAAAACGCCCGACTCTCTGTTGGTATTGCTTGTATTCTTCACCAAACAAAGCTATCAATTGATTTTCTTCGGCCTTTGCCGTAGGACCCATTCCTATTACTATACAAAGCGCAAGTATAAGTGACCAGAGTATTGTAAGTGTCAGACTCAGACCCAACAAAATCAGCACATATGATACATAGTACGGATGCCGAACGATACCTAATGGCCCATCCTGCACCAATCTATGGTTGTCATGGACACCGGATATAGAAGGTCTCAGGTACTTATCAGCAAAGCCAATTGTCCAGGTAAAGAATAGCGAGCCAACGTAGAGAACAACCAATCCAACGATTTGTACCAATGATATCATCTGTAACGAGAAGGTTAAGAATTTAAACGCGGCATAATAACGGTTTAGGAACAGCATAACTATTCCCCCCACCCACAATGGCCAGATGCCAAAGTAACCGATAGCCACCAAGGTAAGAAAGAACCTGTTGTAGAAAATGTGATGCTTGCCAGAGCCCTGCTTTTCTTCCTTGCCGTACGTTATCCAGTACGAGATGCTGACAATTATGAGTGCCAGCAGAGGCAACGAAAGCAGAACCGCTGTAAGTCTTTCTGGTAACATATCAACTCATATATTGCCAAAGCCGCCCAACGCCGGGCGTCAGCTGCACGCCTTGGTTAGACGGGTGAAGGCTTCAGCCTCCGCGTAAGACCGAAACGGGCAGCTGTAGCGTGGCCTGTGCGTCGCTATTCGCGAGACACGCTGCTTCATTGATGAATCGTCGGAAGTCCTCAATCACCTCCTCAAGTTGTGTCCAGTCAGCCAAGTCCGACGACCGCGCTTCTATTGGTAGCTTAGGACGAAACGGGATAAGTATCTCCTGCATCGGCGCAATGAGACTGCGAAGGGGGTGACCCTCCGGCACGCCCAGACGCTCGTAAAACCCGTGAGGTGAGTCCGATCGGATCTTGCCCCCAGCGAAGCCGGACTGGCGATGCTTGGTCACGTTATGATTGTCGGCAACAAGGGTTAGAAGAGCCAAGTGGTCGACGCAGTGACGCTGGAATTGTGGAAAGAGTGCAAGCCAGCCATTCCAGATTGATCTTTTTGGGTAAATTCAGTGTACCTTAAACACGTTACGTCCCGAGGCGAGATCTGCCGTAGCGCGCCCTCGTCTGTCACAGTGCGAAAGCCCGTCGGCTGGCGCGCCTGACCGAGGGCGTTTAGGGCAAACACCGTACATTCAAAGGCAGAATCCATACAGAAAAGGATGATCGCGATGTGGCGTTCGTGGCCGGGCAGCAGGGCGTTTGGATGCCACTCATAGACCAACGCGCGGTGCTCCTCCAGGCTCGCCATGCGGGAATGGAATCCGCTAAAGCCACTGCGGAAGCTGAAAAACCAGTTTCCTTGGTTGCCGAGATTGTAGTCTTGGCAAGCGAGAAGCCCGAGAGCGTCCAGCTCCTCATCGCATTTTCGGCCGTCTGACATCATTCGTGTGGCTCCTGTGGATGACGCCTAACGCTGCGCTTCAGCCGCGCAGCGTTTTCGCGTCGGCTGTAAGCGCTTTGTTATAAGGCTTATCCCGTATTGCTATATCCTAATCCGCTTGACCCTTGCCTACAACGAAGTTTGCCGTAAAGTA
>CAZVUF010000210.1:0-4821 GCA_964629355.1 uncultured Pirellulales bacterium
GAGTCGGCTTCTGGGTAATCTCACGCCAGTTCTTAGGATAAGTAAGCTCATCCGCGTAAGGAATTCCAGATTCTTCAGTTTTAAGCAAAACATCTGCTCGCTGTTTATCCTTCTCCTTTTGTACCTCCAATTGTTTGCGCAAATAAACCATATCTTCCAGGGCATCCTTCAAGACAAGCGCTTCATCATTCATCGGGTCTATCGCCAATAGAGTCCCCAACTGACCAAGAGCTGCTTCATAATTCTGCTGTTTTGTATATGCCCTGGCGTTCTCCAGAAGTGTCTTTATTCTCGTCTGCCTATCTGCTTCCATCTGCTCTGTGAACTGACGTTGTGCCCCTATAGCCTCCGCACGCTTTTTCTCCTCCAACTGTTGAATCTTATTCTGCCTTGCTTCGGCAATTTTCTGGCTTAGTTGTTGCAACGCATCACTGTACAATTTGAAAAGTTCGTCTCCGAGGTCCATCTCATATTCTTTAACTACTCGTTGAGCTCTTTCAACCGTCTCTTTCGCCTTATCGAATTCGCCCTTGTTTATACTATCCTGTGCGTCAACTATAGAGTCGTTAACAACCGCTCTGGCGTGGCTCCGCCGAATATTCCTCCTGTTTTTAATCTCTTCGATATAACCACCCGTTCTTGTCACAGGCTCAGCAGAGATGCGCTTTGCAGGTTCCGGCTCAATAAAATTCGGCTGCATGCTCTCTATCCCCATCACCGGCCTATTGACTTCGTACTCAATAGGATATTCAATGCGGGGTGTAGCCGGCATCGTATCAGGCTCTATCTCTACTAAACCGGAAGGCATCGCAGTTAGAGCCTTTGAGGACAGAGCATTATCTATTTGCTTCAGATAATCCTGCAATGTTTTTAACATAGCCGGTGGAACCTGACCGCTATTTATCACCTCAACAAAACCTTCACGAGCCTCTTCTAATCGACCACTGTGGTATAATCTCAGGCTGCGATAATAAATCTCGGCGATTTGCTTATCACGATCGTTAACCCGACTCTCTGCACTCCGAATCGGCGCAGAGTCCGGCTCAACCGTGATTCCTTGATATACTGGTGTTGTGCTTACCGAAGTCGGGACTTTATCAAGTCCCTCCCTCCTGACCATTTCAGGAGATGATTTGGTTTTGCCTAACTGAGCGTATATCTTTTCAAGCAATTGTGTATTGTGTATCCGCTCCTGTTCCGTCAAAAACCTGCTGTCTTTTATTCTTTCAAGACTTGTTTTGGCTTCTACAAGCTTTCCTTCTCTAAATAATTCTATAGCCTTTTGCCCATGCTCTAATGCCCGATTCCTTTCAAGTGCCGCAAATCTTGCTCTATCCAGAAATCCACTTAGCCTGCTGCGTTCTTCAGCACTCAGGTATTCCTGGTAATCCTGGGCCATAGAAAAAGTTTTTTCTGCTTGGTCATAGAAACTACGCTCATATTGGGTCGTCCCAACCTTGATCATTTGTTGAACCAGGTTGTGCATCGTCTCGTCTTCAACTTCTTTCTGAGAAGAAGCTGCATTGGCTCGATTAATCTCGCCAAAGTTTGAGAAAACTGTCAACAGAAACACAATTGAAGCCAAAACAATCAACAGGGACTTTCTCCCAAAGGCTTTGAAAAGAAATTTTGAACTGTTCAAAGCTAACCTCCTGCCTAAAAAAAAGAAATCACCCTCTTGGGAAACCTTTCACAAATTATATAATGTTAGCAACCTCCACTGTAAAGATGTAGGTTGGATTTTCGCCGATTTCAGTGTATAAAAACGGATTTCGTTTTGCAAGCGAAAAATTCTATTTATGTCTGTTTGACCGATAATATCTTTTTTTACAGTATAGCAAAAAAGGAAGCACAGAAAAAGCCCTTGGAAATAGTCATATAAAAAAAACCTTTTTTAAAGATTTTTTATTGCCATAATGCTCTGTTCCGGCAAAAAATCGTAAGAACATGACTATAAAAACAAGCAATCTAACCCAAGAACCATTGATTTTAGCCGTTGAAACCTCCAGTCGAACAGGCTCGGTGGCAATAGCAATTGGCGACAAAATGCTTGCCGAAACTGCATTTTCCGGCCCAGCCAGACATAGTACAGAGCTTTTTCCTTCCATTCAGCAATTGCTGGATCAATTCAATCGAAAATGCCATGAAATCAACCAGGTTTACATATCTATTGGCCCCGGCAGCTTCACCGGCCTGCGAATTGCAACTACTTTGGTAAAAATGATGCACTTAGCCAACGCTGCGAAAATCGTTACAGTCGATACGCTCGATTGTATCGCTGCAAATGTAACTGGTAACTTAAAACTTGAAACTCAAAACTCAAAGCTCAAGATCGCTCCCATTCTCGACGCCAAACGCAACCAATTCTTCACCGCCGTTTATGAATATCATCCTTGCATAAGTAACAATACATATCAAAACTCGGAATCACTGGTACAAGGCATCTGGAAAAAAATTCTGCCGGATACTATGATGACCGCAGAACAATTTATTGAACGATTTACTGCAGATGACCACATTGTTTGTCTGCTCGGCGATGGCCTTTTGTACCATAAGGACAAATTTAAAACCACTCCACCAGGTCGCATTAAATTTCTGGACCAAAAATATTGGAGCCCACAAGCCGGCAAGGTTCATTTGCTGGGCTGGCAAAAAGCCTTAGCCGGCCAATTCGCTGACCCAGTGACATTAGTGCCGAACTATCTGCGCCTACCTGAACCCGAAGAAAAATTAAAACAACAGATTCCATAAGATCAATCCGATGTTCTGAGCTTAAATACAATAGCCACGTCGTCCACTTTCTTGCCCGGCGTATTGACTATCAGTCCGGAATCCTGCCGTTCCCACTTGATTTTTTTACCTGTACCGAGCATTGATACGTTTGTGACCTTTATGTCCCGGGCTTTTCCGCCCTGCCCGAACATTTTCATCGTGACTGCCTTATTCTCGCCGGGCCAGCCGAGAACGATTGCATAGACCGTGTCACCCTTACGAGTATAGCGGATGTCTTCCGGGCCGTATATTCCTTTCATTCTTACGAAAGCCCCGCCTTTTTCCATTCGGGTTGAACCTTCGCCGAACTCAACAAAAGGACGAGTCCCGTAAATAGCCTCACCATATTTCGAGAGCCACTGTCCCATTTCCAACAGAACTTTCTTCTGATTGTCAGGAATTGTTCCGTCAGCCATGGGAGAAATGTTAAGTAACAATTGCCCGTTTTTGCTGACGATATCGATAAACGTCCGTAGTACCTCAGCCGTGCTTTTAATCTGTAAATCTTTTGTATAGCACCAGCTACCCTTGCTAATCGTGTCATCCGTCAGCCAGACAAAATCCGTCAGCTTGTCGGCTCGCCCTTTTTCATAATCATCCAGCGCCACCTCACGCGGCAGGTCTTTATCCTTAAATGTCACGACAACTTCTTTTCCCCATTCGTTGGCCTTGTTGAAGTAGTGCGCAAGGTATTCCATTTTTGTCTGGTCCGGGATTTCGTCCAGCCATGCGTCAAACCACATCAGGTCCGGCTGATAGTTGTCGATGACCTCGAACAGCTTGCCCTTCCACATCTCTAAGAACTTCTCGCGCGGCATATAACCATACATGATTGCCCTCTCCGGGTCTTCGAGCAGTGCCGGGAAATCTCTCTTAACGAACTCATAGTGGCCCGACCAGACCAGCTTGCCATCCTTTTCAATCTGATGCAGGTTGTTCCTGGCGTGATGAAACGTAGTGACGAACTTCATGCCGCGACTTTTAATCGCCTTAGCCAGCTCGCCCGTTATGTCACGCATCGGGCCTGTGTCCTTTGCGTTCCAGGGCGTCTGCTTACTTGCCCACATTGAATAGCCATCGTGATGCTCTGCCACCGGCCCGGCGAATTGTGCACCGGCTTTTTTGAATAGCTTCGCCCACTCATCGGCGTTGAACTTCTCTGCTTTGAACATCGGCACAAAGTCGGGATAGCCGAACTTATTCGGGTCGCCGTATGTCTCTACATGATGCGTGTACTCCCGGCTTGGGCCGGGCCGTCGATTATCGCCGCTCTTATTGTACATATTGCGCGGATACCACTCGTTGCCGAAAGCCGGCACGGAATAGACTCCCCAGTGAAAGTATATGCCGAACTTGGCGTCACGGAACCAATCCGGTGCCGGATTGTGTTGCTTAAGAGATTCCCAGTCAGCCGTATAAGTAACCGCAGATTTTTTCTCCTGGACCTTTTGGACTCGGCCGCATCCTAATAGTGCTAACATAAGTACGATGTAAATGGTACCAATACCAACTTTACCCATTTTAACACTCCATTCCTTTCAAAATTGGCTTTGTTTGGCTTTGTTTTTACCAATCTACAAAATTGTAGAATTGCCTTATTCACTTGTTACAAAAGAGCTTACGTTAATTTTAGCCTTACAAGAATTGGCTTTGTTTTGCAAAAAAAGGCCAATTTGTCGAATACTTTCGACAATTGTAGAACACTGCGGGTTTGAATAAAAGTGACAATATGGGCAAACAAATCTCTTAGGGAAAAGTTATTCATCCCACCGGCTGAATCTTGATTTTTGTATTGTGGTTTTTCGTTATTCATTGAGAATCCAGTTTCTTTGAACATTTGATATTGTTTAGAATTTAGGATTTAGTGCTTAGGATTTATTTCTGATTTCTGCCTTCTGTCCTTCCTTCTTCGCTAAAGCTACGAAGGACAAGCTGTCTTCTGCTTTCGGGCCTAACGGTATCTCTTTCATTATTCTCTGTTACCTCCGCTCTTATTGCCTATATTGTGGCTATTTTACCGGCGGTACTCCGAGGTCCTTACATATCTTC
>CAZVUF010000211.1:0-4809 GCA_964629355.1 uncultured Pirellulales bacterium
ATTGAAGGGGCGCTGAAGTTTCAATGCCGCGTGCGTATAATGACTACTGGCGGCAGAACTACTGTTGACCCCAACCAGATTTCCGTGGCTAACGCCGACTCCGCAATACTGCTTATAGCAGCAGCCACCAGTTATAAAAGCTTCAAGGATGTTACCGGTGACCCTGAGACATTGACAAAAAATTATATTAACGCAGCGAGCCAAAAATCTTTTGAGGCTTTACGCAAAGATCACATTGCAGAGCATCAAAGGCTGTTTCGTCGAGTTAAGCTGGACCTCGGAACGACGGCTATGGCGAAACTTCCTACCGATGAGCGAATCCGCAATCCGGAAAAGACCAATGACCCACAGCTTGCGACACTTTATTTCCAGTTCGGACGATACCTGCTTATCAGCAGCTCGCGGCCCGGCTGTCAGCCTGCAAATCTGCAGGGTATCTGGAACGAAAGCATGACCCCACCGTGGGAAAGCAAGTACACCATCAACATCAACGCCGAGATGAATTACTGGCCTGCTGAGCCGACAAATCTTGCCGAGTGTGCTGAACCGCTCATCTCGCTGGTAATGGACCTTACTGAAACCGGTGCTCGCACAGCAAAAGTTATGTACGGTGCTCGTGGCTGGGTATGCCATCACAATACCGATATTTGGCGTGCATCTGCTCCGGTTGACGGAGCGTCTTATGGCTTCTGGCCTACAGGTGGTGCGTGGCTGTGCAAGCATCTCTGGGACCACTACGACTATAGTCGAGACAAGAAGTTCCTGGAAAAGGTTTATCCGGCAATGAAAGGCTCGGCCGAATTCTTTCTCGATACTCTTGTAGAGGACCCTAATGCCAAGTGGCTTATCACGTGTCCTTCGATATCGCCGGAGAACAGGCACAAGTACCGCGTGAGCATCTGCGCAGGACCGACGATGGATATGCAGATATTGCGAAACCTGTTCACCAATTGTATCAACGCTGCGGAAATCCTCGGAATCGACAAGGAATTCTGTAAGCAGCTTGCTGCAACACGGGCCAGGCTGGCGCCGAATCAAATCGGCAAAGGCGGCTATCTTCAGGAGTGGCTCGAAGACTGGGACATGGATGCTCGTGACATTCATCACCGCCATGTGTCACATCTGTATGGCCTGTATCCCAGCGACCAGATTAATGTGCATGAAACCCCGGAGCTTGCCGCAGCGGCACGTAAGTCACTGGAGATTCGTGGTGATGAAGCTACGGGCTGGGGTATCGGCTGGCGATTAAATCTCTGGGCGTGTTTGCAGGATGCCGAACATGCTTATAAGATTCTCGAAATGTTATTGCGTCCAGAACGTACCTATCCTAATATGTTCGATGCGCATCCACCATTCCAGATTGACGGCAATTTCGGCGGCACCGCCGGCATCGCAGAGATGCTGCTGCAAAGCCGGGCAGGCCAAATTGAGTTGCTGCCGGCGTTGCCTCAAGCCTGGCCGAATGGTTCGGTTAAAGGCCTTCGCGCACGCGGTGGATTCGAGGTTGACATCGAGTGGAAGGGGGGCAAAATTACTTCCACAACCGTGCGGTCGCTGGTAGATAATCGCTGCCGCTTACGATACGGTGATGTGATACGCGAAGCAAACCTCAAAAAGGGTGAAGCGCTGCAATGGGATGGTCGCTGATAAAAAGTATACTGGATGCCCGATACTCGATTCTCGTTTTTACGAGTATCGAGAACCTGGGACACAGTATATAATCGGAAACCTTGTTGCAGTGTCCGAACAAATAAAATACAATTTATGCCAATTAGCTATGTTCGCATTTAATGCGAGGTTTATAGTGTTATCCAGATAAGTAAGGAGTAATGACTATGAATGTTGAGCAAAAAATTATCCGACTAATTACACGCAGTATGCTGGGGCTTGTTTGTCTTTCGCCAGTCCTTGCTGCCGAGCCGAATGAGACTCGTCCTGACTGGCAAAATCCTCAACTGACCGGCAGGAACCGTTTGGCACCACATGCAACAATGATGATTTATCCCGACGAAGAAGCTGCTAAGCGTGCCGAGGCGATAGCCACACTCGAAGATCGATCGAAGTCACCATGGTTTCGCTCGCTGAACGGCGATTGGAAGTTTCTCTGGTCACCGAGTAAAGATGAAAGACCAACCGACTTTTTCAGGACAGACTTCGATGACTCCAAATGGAAAACAATCCCTGTCCCGTCGAATATTGAGATTCAAGGCTATGGAGTACCAATCTATACAAACGTCAAATATCCGTTCCTCAAAGAGGGCGAAAGACCAGAACCACCATATATTCCCAACTTCAACAACCATGTTGGCTCTTACCGACGAACCTTTGAGGTGCCAAAGAACTGGGACGGCCGGCGGATATACATCGTTTTTGACGGCGTCAATTCCTTTTTCTACCTGTGGATTAATGGCCAGAGTGTCGGCATGAGTAAAGACAGCCGTACAGTTGCCGAATTTGATATTACCGATTTTGTTAAGCCGGGCAAGAATCAGATTGCGGTGCAGGTCTTTCGCTGGAACGATGGCTCCTGGCTGGAAGACCAGGATTTCTGGCGTCTCAGCGGCATCTATCGTGACGTTTATATCTGGTCGACCGATCGGCTCCATATCCGTGATTTCCAGGTCACAACCGCACTTGATGATGGATACCGTGGTGGAGCTTTGTTGATTGACTTGGCTATCCAGAATATGATGCCACAGGCTAAGGCCGTAACTGTCACAGCTGATCTGTTAGACGCGAATGGAAAACAGGTCACACCTACGCTTTCCGCGTCATGCACTTTACTTGCTGCTCAGGAAAGCAAGTGTACTCTTTCGAGTACTGTTGGCAGTGTTCGTGATCGTGGCCGTGGCCGCAGTCGCACCGAAGAAACAGGCGATGATGTTCGTTTATGGTCGGCTGAAGACCCTTACCTGTATCGCTTAATATTGACACTGAAAGATGCAAATGGAAAAGTTGTTGAGGTGATTCCAGTCAATGTTGGTTTCCGAAAGGTGGAGCTGAAAGACGGTAATTTATTAGTCAACGGCCAAAGAATTTTTATCAAGGGTACCAATCGGCATGAGCACCATCCCACACGGGGACATTACATACTGCCGGAGGACATGATCCAAGACATTATACTGATGAAGCAAAACAACATCAACGCGGTACGTACCAGCCACTATCCCAATACACCAGCCTGGTATGATATGTGCGACCGCTACGGAATATACCTGGTCGATGAAGCCGACATAGAATGTCACGGTGCTCAATACCTCACCAGAGACCCAAAGTGGCAAGCAGCATATATGGATCGGACTATACGTATGGTTGAGCGTGACAAAAACCATCCTTCGATTATTATATGGTCGGTAGGAAATGAAAACGGCTGGGGCATCAACTTGTATACTACCTCTTCATGGATGCACCAGCGTGACCCCAGCCGGCTGATTATCTCGTGTGAAGCCGGACAACATCCCAACACCGATATCGTCTGTCCGATGTACAGCCACCCAAGGGTGCTGGAACGATATTCTTCCCAGCAGCAGTATAGGCCTTTCATTTTGATCGAATATACACATGCCATGGGTAATAGCAATGGTGACGTCTGGAGTTACTGGAGCCAAATTTACACCAAACCCTATTTGCAGGGTGGTTGGGTATGGGACTGGGTTGACCAGGCTTTCCGTCAGCCAATCCCTGCAGATCGAAAATTGCCTTTGGCGAAGTTCCTGCCCTCAAAACCAAGTGATAAATGGTTCTGGGCCTACGGTGGCGACTTCGGCCCTGAAGGTACTCCTTCCGACGACAATTTCTGCTGTAATGGACTCGTTTCAGCAGACCGCACACCTCATCCGGGCTTGGCTGAAATGAAGAAAATCTATCAGAATATCCAAGTCACATCATTTGATCCGACCCAGAGCCAAATCGAAATTAAAAATGGCTATTTCTTCACAACATTAAGTGACCTTGTGAAGGGGACATGGACGATTCGCGCGGATGACAAAGTTATCCAGAGCGGAACTATCGAAGATTTAGATATCGGGCCCGACCAATCTAAAAAACTCACCGTTGCGTATAAGCCAATCTCTCCTGAACCTAGTATTGAGTACTTCTTGGATTTAAGTTTTGTGCTAAAGGATAAGCAAGCCTGGGCACCCGCCGGCCACGAGGTGGCCTGGGAGCAGTTTAGATTACCAGTCGAAACACCGGCTGTTGCTGCAGGACCGGCCCAAATGCCGTCTCTTAAGTTGACCGATAAAGACGGTATGATACAAGTTGAAGGAGAGAATTTCTCGGTTGCTATCAATAAAACGTCTGGCTTTCTCACATCGATGCGTTACAAGAATGTGGAATTAGTCAAAGAGCCTTTGGCCCCTTATTTTTGTCGAGCACCAACCGACAACGACCGTGGTAACCGTATGCCAAGTCGCTGCGCCATTTGGAAGACCGCGATGCAGAGCTGGAAGCTGCAAAGTGTTGACGCGAAGCAAATCTCGCCCCAGGAGATTCAAATCTCAATAGTCTCGCATATTGAAGATGTGAAGGGCGAATATAAGCTAATCTATCGTGTTTATGGTGACAGAACCGTGTTGGTGGAAGCGGAAGGTCAGGCCACCGGCGAGAGGCTGCCAGAGATTCCAAGGTTTGGGATGCGTATGGTGCTTCCGAAAGGCTTTGATACAATTCGCTGGTTCGGGCGAGGGCCACAGGAAACTTATTGGGATCGCTGTGACGCCCGTGTCAACCTTTATGAAGGAAAGGTTGATGACCAGTTCTTTTATTATTCCCAGTTGCAGGAGACCGGCAACAAAATGGATGTTCGCT
>CAZVUF010000212.1:0-4797 GCA_964629355.1 uncultured Pirellulales bacterium
GGATCGGTCAAAATCGAAATGAAAAGTCCTTTTGCCTCATCAAACTTCGCCAGCGCTGCGGAGGTCTTGGCCATCTGTCCAAGTGACACTACTCCCTCGTGCATTCTGGCTCCTCCTGAACAGCTAACGACTACCAATGGCAGCGATTCTTCCATTGCCATGTCCACCGCTGCACAGAATTTTTCACCGACAACATAACCCATAGAGCCCATCAGGAAATTAGGCTCCATAACTCCCAGGATAATGCCTCTTCCTTTAATAAAGGCTTTGCCTATCAATATAGCTTCTTTGGCACCGCTTTTTTTCTCGTCGGCCTTTAGACGCTCTTTATATGTGGTTCCTCTGAATTTAAAGTCCAGCGGGTCATTGGTAACCATGTCACCAAGGACCTGCTGAAATGAATCCTCATCTACCAGATACTCGATTCGGGTAGCCGCCCCAATACGAAAATGATGATTGCAGTCAGGACAAACATTAAGATTCTTCTCGACGCTCTTTTTATAGAGCATATGCTCACAGCCGGGACACCGCAGCCACAGCCCTTCGGGCATTTCTTTACGCCGTCTTAATGAGAAGCCGTTCCACTTGGATTTTGGTTCTTTAGTCATATCAACGTCTCATCCCGATAGAAGCTGGGGTCACTCGATACTCGTTTTTCGTCCTTCTTTGCGAAGCTCTTTTTTACAGGCCTGCCGAATAGCATTTATCGCCGCCACACGGTCCGGCTTTGAAAATATTGCATTGCCTGCTACCAACGTATCGGCCCCATAAGAAACCACTATAGGCGTGGTTTTAGGGTCTACGCCTCCGTCAACCTCTACTCTTATTTCAGGCCCAACAATTTCCCTGACCTTGATAATCTTTTTCGCTGCTTCCGGCAAAAATTTTTGTGCGCCAAAGCCCGGATGCACCGTCATCACCAGGACCATGTCACAAAGCGGAGCAATTTCTTTAATACTGTCAACCGGCGTTTCCGGATTCAGGCATACTCCAGCCGTGGCACCAAGCTCGTGCAGCTTGCCAATAAGCCCTTTTGGCTCATCGGCTGCTTCAATGTGAAATGTCACGTGATTGGCACCGGCTTCAACAAAACGTTCTGCATACCTTTCCGGCTCGCTTATCATTAAATGGCTGTCAAAAACCAAGTTGCTGTACTTGCGAAGCTTGGCAATCACCGGCGGTCCAATTGTAATATTCGGTACAAAGTGACCATCCATAACATCCAGATGTACTATTTTCACGCCAGCCGACTCAATCACAGCTATTTCGTCGGCCAATCTCGCAAAATCAGCACTCAATATCGATGGTGCAATCTCAATTGTCCCAGCTTTGGGCAACCGCCTTTGCTTATCGACATTTACCATTCGTGATACACCTGTTCTATTATGCTAACCCCGCACCAATTGACCAACGACATAAGACCCTGCTTTTCTGTAGGTTAGCAGAGCAGGCAAAGATTCAATTGGTGCGGGGCTAAATACAAAGAGCTACATTCACTCAATAACTAACCACGAATGTTATTTGTCATCGAGGATTTCAATAGCCTTGAATTTTTTACCTTCCAAAAGCTCAAGAGATGCTCCACCGCCGGTGGAAATATGACTTATTCTGTCCTGTAGGCCGAGCTTTTCGACAGCACTTGCACTGTCACCGCCTCCGATTATGCTGCGAGCTCCTTTTTCCGTGGCCTCTGCCACAGCTAAAGCTACGGCTTTAGTTCCTTCATCAAAAGGAGGCATCTCAAACACGCCCATTGGGCCGTTCCAGACAATGGTTTTAACACCGGAAAGTTTTTCTGCAAAAACCTTTCTTGTAGCTGGGCCGATGTCCATACCCTGCCAATCATTATCAATGTCACCTTCAACCACTTTATTCTCAGCACCGGCCTCAAATTCGCGGGCAACCACTGTATCTATCGGCAACACTATTTCGCAGCCGACCTCTTTGGCCTGCTTTTGTAATTCAACAGCTTTGTCGAAAAAGCCGTCTTCGCATAAGCTCTTGCCAATAGCTCGTCCATCGGCCTTGAAAAAGGTGTATGCCATTGCTCCGCCGATTAGTATGCGGTCAACTTTATCGAGCAGATTTTCAATTACACCTATTTTGTCGGAAACTTTTGCTCCACCTAATATGGCTACGAAAGGTCTTTCAGGATCACTAATTGTCTCACCGAGAAACTTCAGTTCCTTTTCCACTAAAAACCCAATAACTCGAGGCTTTCCTTCCATCATCATCGGCACCGTGTACATGGAGGCATTGTCCCTATGGGCGGTACCAAAAGCGTCATCGACGTAAATATCAGCCAAATCGGCAAGCCGTTTGGCAAAATCATCTTTGGCCTTTCGCAATTGCTTATCTTCTTTGGCAGCCTTATCTTTTATCGTTTCTTCCTTATGAAATCGCAGGTTTTCAAGCAGCATACAATCGCCGCTTTTAAGCGTCTTTGCCTGTACTTTTGGTCCAACGCAGTCTTTAACGAAAATAACTTTCTGATTCAACAGCTCAGACAGTCTCTTTGCCACCGGGGCCAAAGAGAATTTCTCATCTATTTCGCCTTTAGGTCGGCCAAGATGGCTCATAAGTATCAGAGCGCCACCGCGCTGCAGGATGCTTTTTATAGTCGGCAGGGCTTTGACGATGCGGTCATCGCTGGTAATATTGCAATTGTCATCCAAAGGCACATTAAAATCGCAGCGCATCAAGACTTTTTTCCCCTTCACATCAATATCAGCAACAGTTTTTTTAGTCATTTTTTTACCTACCTCAACCAAGCCTTTCATTTTATTCCCCTGCAAACATAATCATGGTTTCTTCTCTTAATGAACCCCTGCTTCTGCAGGAATGACACTCGCAACACGCTCTTATATCGCAGCCATTTTTTCCATAATATCTACTGTACGGTTTGAATAACCCCATTCGTTGTCGTACCAGCTAACAACTTTAACCATATTACCAATGACCATTGTACTCAAAGAATCAAAAATGCTTGAAGCCGGGTCATTAATAATATCGCTGCTTACGATTGGCTCATCACAATAAACGAAGATACCCTTCATAGGTCCTTCAGCTGCTTTTTTCATCGCGGCATTTACATCCGCCACCGTAGCTTTTTTCTTAACACTGACCACAAGGTCAACCACACTGCCGACCGGAACCGGCACACGAAGGGCAAAACCATCCAGTTTACCTTCAAGCTCCGGGATAACCTTGCCGATGGCTTTTGCCGCACCGGTGCTTGTAGGTATAATATTTACCGCTGCCGCTCGCGCCCTGCGAAGGTCTTTGTGTATCATATCGGCAACCTTTTGGTCGTTGGTATAGGCGTGAATGGTCGTCATAAGCCCCTGCTCTATGCCGAAAGAATCATTAAGAACCTTTGCAACCGGCGCCAGACAGTTGGTTGTGCAGCTCGCATTCGAGACAAATTTGACGTCTTTGGTAAGCTTTTTATCATTAACACCCATAACAATAGTTGCCTCGATGTCATCTTTCGCCGGGACAGTCAACACTACTTTCTCGGCACCAGCTTTAATATGGTCGCCGTAGCCGCCCTTAGGTGATTCCTTGCTGCGGAAAATACCCGTTGATTCGACCACAATTTTGACACCCATATTCTTCCAGGGCAGCTCAGCCGGGTTCTTGACAGCCAAAACATCTATCTTTTTGCCGTTAATAATCAGCTTATTGTCCGTCGCCTCTACAGTACCGTTCCATTTCCCCATTACCGTATCATATTTGAACAGATGCGCAAGACTCTTGGCATCTGATAAGTCGTTGACAGCCACCAGGTCTAATTCGCCTTTTCTTTGCATAATCAATCTGGTTACTGCTCTGCCTATTCGGCCGAACCCGTTAATCGCTACTTTAGTTGACATTCGTAAATCTCCTTATCATGTAAAAAATGTAAGTTTACCCCGTTAGAGAAAGCCACCGACGACGCAATCCGTTAGAGAGCTTCATTCTCTAACGGGGTTTGGCTTTCTACCGGTTAATACGCCTCAGGCGTATTAATTTCTTCACAATAGTTAGAAGCAATAATGTATTTATTATCGACCCGCATGTCAAGAATTTCTTCCAATAAGGCGTTTTACCTTATCATCCCGGTGCAAAAATGCGTTTTAAGTGATTATTTTAACGATTCTTTGTAATATATTCGCTCCCGGCGCAATTATGTTTGTGATGATGGTTGGCGCGATGGCAGAAATTGCAGGGCAAACTGATAAAAACGAGTTAGTACTCAAAGCTCGCAGCGATGCGGACGCCTTAAGCCGGTTGTACGATTTGTTCTATGACCGGATTTTTAGGTTTTGTGTGCACAGGCTTTTTAGTAAAGATACTGCTGAGGACGTTACCTCTTCGATTTTTTTGGCTGTCGCTGGCAATATCAAAAACTTCAAGGGCCAAAATGAAGCAGATTTTCAAAGCTTGCTTTACGCCATAGCAATTAACCAAACAAATGCGTACATAAGAAAAACATCGCGTCGTAAAAAGCTACTCGAAGAAGCTGCTGCCTTGACGATTTCCAGTACAAACAATCCTGATAATACATCCGGGTTTGACTGGCCTGTGCTTTATAAGGCTGTTTTAAAACTTAAGCCCAAGCATCAAACCATCATCACGCTGAGATTTTTTGAGAATATGGATTTTGAACAAATAGGTCAAATTATTAATGCCAGACCTGCAACAGTGCGTGTAACATTACACAGGATTCTAAAGAAATTGCGAAACTATATGCAAACCGTTCTCGACGGAGAAAAATAAAATGTTTAAGAACGAAGCCGATTTCCAAAATTTAGT
>CAZVUF010000213.1:0-4717 GCA_964629355.1 uncultured Pirellulales bacterium
TTATGCAGCATAACCTCAATCGCGGCTGCCTTTGCTCGGTCTATAAGATTCTGCGCTTGTTTGTCCATATCACGAAATACCAAGCCGTTCGGAAACAATGTTTACGAATTTCTTAGCTATAACTCGATAGTCAAAGTACTCAACAACGCGCTTGCGTCCTTCTTTGCCCATCTTTTCCCGAAGATTTGCATCAGTCATCAAATCTATAAGATAATTTGCTATATCATGCACGCTGGCACGGTAATCAACTATGCGCGACCTTTTGAAGGCGACTCTGTGTCCCGGCTCGTATCCCGACTCGTCTCCGACGATGGCCTCCTTTATTCGGACTTCCTGAGCCACAGAAGCCAGAAGAGCTGTTTTGCCGTGAACCATAGTATCCAGCATACCCATCGCCTTTATGCCAATAACCGGTTTTTCACAGGCGTTGGCTTCAACCTGAATCATTCCAAAGCCTTCCAGACGCGATGGAGCCGCGTAGATATCACACGCCGCCAGGAGATAAGGCATAAAGTTGCGGGATATTCGGCTGGTGGTATAAACCACGTTCTTCTCGATGCCTAAGTGTGTAGCCAATTGCAGGTCGGCAAGATTCTGCTGCTCCGTCCTGGGCTGAGGCCAAACCTTGCATACATATTTCCAGTCGGGAGCTTTTGAGTCGTTAATCGCCAGCGCCTGCATTACCTCATGGGCACCTTTGGAGGCTGCGTCTCCTCCCACTGTAAGTATCATTATTTGTTCTGGTGCTATACCTAACGCCTCACGTACGGTTTTAACTTTAGGATCGTTTTTGTCACGGGGCATAAAAGAATCTGTGTCCACACCAACCGGCAGAACTTCGATGTTGTCGCCGCTGAGACCGTCCCGCATATAAACCTTTTTGACCCAGTTCGATGTCACCAAAACCAAAGGCAAAGCATTAAGTATCTCCACATAGTTGGCCATATACCCGTCAGCCACCAGCCATGGTATGGGCTGGACGCCATATCGCTGAGGATGAAGCACTAAATGAGGTGTGTGACCCCAGTAACCAATGCCCACCACAACATCCGGCTCAAACCAGCGATAATACCACTCTTTTTCCTGGGCCGATTCGAAATTCACCGCATGAACCTCTACCCCCATCTCCTTTAGGCCCTTGTAGAGAAGGTCTCCCTGAGTGGCTAATCCCCCGGGAGACGGCGGATAATCATAAAGAACTAATACTTTCATTTTTCTTACTCCCTTTTGGAAACCGGTAATTTGTAAACGTTAAAAGCTTCTATACGTGGAGTAGTTTTAGCCTCAAAACTGTCTGTGCCAAAACCGTAAATATTTGTAATAATATCATATTTCTTTTGCCAGATTTCATCAGGCAGCTTTAAATTCAAATCTGCATCTTCAGCAGCTCGCGGAAGATACTTCCTGTTGCCATCTTCATACGCAAATCTCCAAACTTCATTGGCAAACAGTCTTTCACTTTCTATCAATGCCAAAACTTCCCTTCCTGTTTCCTCGTGCCTTAGATGTCGCGTATATTCGCCCGCTGGTCCATGAGTAATAATAAGATCAAACGTATGCGAAGGAAGCAATTCGAGTATCGCGTCCTGCACTTCCTGGCTATCCAACGGGGATTGCTCCGGTCCATCATCAAGGTCGCCAATTGCACCTATGGCGTTAAATCCCTCAAGCGCTTTGAAAAACTTCGGGGCACGATCAGGATCACTTTTTCTGCAAAGTGTCACAATCACCCAATTACTTTCCGGGTGCATTAGAATAATGCCGCCGGACCATAAAGTCTCATCATCGGGATGAGCTACTATAACGGCACATTTTCTAAAAGGCCATACACTACTTTTGGCTTTTGCCAACCGAACACCCGCTTTGCATTTGGATTCTGAATAACTATTCGAAAATCCTGCTCCACTGTCTTTTTTCTCTGCTTTGCCAACCTCGTCTGTGATATACACAGCTAATTATTAAAGGCAGGACACTTGTCGCCTCTGAATAAACCATCTGTTCACAGCCGGTATCAACTTTACCCCATGAGGATGCTTCCTTAAGAGTGGAGCTTGAGCAGGCTCCGTCTCTGACGTCGGCAACGGTAATCTGCACAGCATATTTGTGCATCGGCACCGACTCACCAAGAATTTCAGCACAGACAACCGCATCCTGGGCGAAATTCTTGGGTACGCCGCCCCCAATCATAAAAAGACCCGAAACCGGAGATTTTATTTTAATTTCGGTAAGCTCCCTGAAATCCTTCACAGAGTCAATAGAAATATGGCTATTTAGGCTCTCCGCCTGATGCTTGACAAGCCCAAAGCCGGCACTTGAATCCGAAAACGCAGGACAAAATACAGGGACATCATTTTCATAAGCCGCCTGAACAAGACCACAGTTTTGAGTTTTTAGTTTTGAGTTTTTAGTTTTGAGATATTTGCCCATCTCCTTAATAAACTCCCTCGATGAATATGGCCTTTTTTCCAAGGAATCAGCAATCTGTTTGATTGTATTGTCACATATCTGCAACTGCTCTTCGTCGATGAAAGTGTCATAGATTCTGTCGATATAGAGCTCCCTAAGCTCTCTATCATTGACATGCGGACTTCCTTTATAGTGCCTGAAGCCCAATGCTTCAAAAAAATCCATATCAACGATTGCAGCTCCGGTGGCAACAATAACATCGGCCATATTATGCCTGACCATATCTGCATAGATTTGCATGCACCCGGCTGCGCTGCTGCTTCCTGCTATACACAAGATAATTGTGCAATCCTTATCATTTATCATCTCACCGAAAATATCCGCTGCTCTTGCCGTATCACGAGCTGAAAAGGACATATCCTTCATAGCTTCGATTATCTTAGTTGAATCAAAAGATTTTATGTCGATATGCTTAACAGGCTCGGTCAGGAAATCTTTCTTATTCATTTCATCCTCTGAATTTATAGCTCAAGAGTTTATATACCAACTTTGCCGCTAAGAAATCCGGTGCTTTATTTCTCTCATTTGGGCACAGCTCAACAACGTCAAAACCCACAATATCTCTGTTATCAGCAATCGCCTTTAGCAGCTTCAGAACATCGTACCACAATAAGCCGCCCGGCTCCGGCGTTCCTGTGGAGGGCATTATCGAGGGGTCAAAAACATCAAGATCGATCGTAATATAAACTCTGTCTGTCAATTTCGAGATAACTTTGTCAATCCAGTCCGTACTTGAATAAATATCTTCGGCAAAAAAAACATTTGCTCGATTCATAAGCTCCTTCTCAGAGCAGTCCATACTTCTTATACCCACCTGTACAATGGGACACAGCTCTTTTACTCTGGCCATAACGCAAGCATGATTATATTTGGAGCCTTCGTATCGATCCCTTAAATCAGAATGAGCATCAAGCTGTAAAACAGAAAGATCGGTATTGTTTTCAACATGCGCTTTGATAGAGCCGATACTTATTGAGTGTTCCCCACCCAGAACCACTGCAAATTTGTCTGCTTCTAAATGACCCCTGACCCTATTCTTCACTTTCTCCACCATATCCTCAGGAGAAAGCTTTTCTTCGATCGTCTTATCCGTATAAATACCTTCCCGATAGACTTCCGAGCCCGTCTCTATATCATAAAGCTCCATATTTGCGGAGGCTTCTATAATCGCAGCAGATCCTTTATCCGCCCCCTTAATCCATGTGCTTGTCGCATCGTATGCAACTGGAACTATAACGATTCTTGCGCTTGCCTCGCCGGAATATTCTTCGGGTAAACAACCAAAATTAGCTGCCGGTGACACAGTAAATTCCCATTCACAAAGGTTGTAACTGGTGATTGGTAATTGGAGATTAACGTTACCATTTAACCAATCTCAGTCGAATAAAAACACTGCTACAGCCACAACAGTAGTCCACAAGCCCTTTTTGCCACGAGCAGTCTGCGTTATGTTGGATGTTCTGATGATTGTCCCGCTTGATTTATAAACCTGCTCTTTTTCCGACCAGGCTATATTCGGGTCAACCTCTATCCCCAGCGTGGTACCAAGCATCTCGGCTGCCAGGTCTTCAGCCATATCAGAGGCTTCGTTCCTGTTCATTCCGTAGCTGTGCACTTCGCTGAGATATCCCCATCTGTTGCTGTCTTTCGGTACAGCAATTCCTACTGAGGATGCGATCAACCTTCCGTGCTCATCTGTATCGGCCCTGGCCATAACACAATAGCATATTTCTCCCGGAACTAATGTTTCCAGGCCTCTATCGCGACTGATAACTTTGCATTTAGGCGGCAGGATTGACGATACCTGAACCAGGTTCTGCTGGGCTATACCTGCTTTTTGTAATGCCTGCTCAAAGGATTTCAGCCGGTACTTATGCCGCCCAACTCCTTTAGTGAGGAACACCTTAGTAGGGACACCATTCATTTCTATTCTCCATATATTTTCTTTATTCGTTAACTTTACCTTTCTCTCCACCAGTAATGTGGATCACTGTCGGGGTATGCAAGTACACAATCCACCAAATCGCTTAGTTTAGCTGTGGCTAAAGCAATGCAGGAATCAGCCGCTCCATAGTACATCCTCACGATATCATCCGTCACCACCCAACCACAAGGAAAAACAACATCATCTACGTCTCCTTCCCGCTCATACGTAGCCTTTGGCCCGAATATCCATTCATCAGTGCGATGAATAACACGAGCAGGATTTTCAAGGTCGAGCATTGCCAGCCCTAATCTGTAAATAGACCCG
>CAZVUF010000214.1:0-4661 GCA_964629355.1 uncultured Pirellulales bacterium
TTACACGCTGTAGCGCCGGCATTAAGATCGCCATCAATATCGATATGATTGCTATAACAACTAAAAGCTCAATTAATGTAAACCCTGTTAGAAGAAATCCCCGATTTCTGGATTGCCTACTTTTCAGGCTACGGCTGGCTCCGCCCAGACGAGTAGTGCGGATTTCTAACGGGGTAAAACCTTTACGTACTCTCATAATTACGTTCCTTAGTGAGTCTACCCCACACCAATTGAACCTGCTAAGAGCTTCTAATCGAAAACTTGATTGCCATTTATATTGTAAAACAATTGATGCGGGGTAGCAGTTTATTATTCAGATTTCTTTTTATACGGCCATGCGTATTTCTCGTACGTGCCGTTAAATTCCATTTCTGAAGTATCGTCTGGGTCTTTACCCAGAGCCGAACGCACCTCATCGACATGTGCATCCACAAACACTGCATTGCTGGTACCGCTATCCAAGTCACCACTTGCGGTGCTATGGAAGGTGGCGAACCAATCTCTGCCATCACCACATAGAGCGTTGTCGTTTAGTACATTCTCGCAGCCTGGCCGCAGCCACATATTCTCCTCGGCGAAGAAAAATACCTTATCTTTGCTTCTGGTTATATCAGTGAACTTCAGATTCAGAAAGAAATTCATGCTGTAACTATATTGAGGAATAATGGGTATATCTGGGTCATGACCCGGATGTATTGGTCCCTGACTTTTGGATAAAATCTTGAAAGACGGACATATATGGACCTTTGCATTTTTCAAGTATGGCCAAAACGGGCCGTCGGGCGGAAATCTCGGGTCGTGCCAGCGGCAGTAACGGGGGTATCCAGAATAAGGTTCCTCTGTCCCCATAAGAGAGGTCCATGGGTCTGGATACCGGTATTCATTATCGTCTAAGTAAAGGGACTGTGCTATCCCATATTGACGAAGATTGGCTCTGCAGGCCATTTCTCTTGCCTGTTCTTTTACCCTCTGCAGCGCAGGCATTAGGATAGCCATTAATATCGCTATGATAGCTATCACAACCAAAAGCTCGATTAATGTAAACCCAGTTAGAAGCCATCCCAGTTTTTTGGGATGCCTACTTCTGGTACGGATTTCTATCGGGGTAAATCTCTTTTGCCTATTCATAATAATGCTCCTTTTATTTGCTGACCTTTAATAACTTCATTATGAATGCGCAAACCCAACACTTCCATTATAATTATCGTCATAAAGCGTTTCGGACACAACCTCATTTTGGCTAAAAAAATCTTCATATTGTGCGGGGAGTTGCTCTAATTGACTTAGAGAGTGGTATTTACGATAATCAAGTAATACCATTCATTTTTTATTTTTTGAAGCGGCGAGCAAACTTCTGATATTCGAGTATCCCAGGATTTCTGATTTGACAGCAACGCAAACTGAGGAAAATTATTGGCCAATTTATGCCTGGAATGAACTTTTATTGTGATAAAGTCGTTGCGAGGATGAAAAAGCAACTTACATAGGAGCTTTGGACAACCCTTTTCCTCACCTATAATGCGAAGAATTTGCAGAAAAAAGTGATGCGTTTCAGCCCTCGCACCAATTGAACCTTCCATAGTGCTTACGAGCAAGTGAAAGATTGAACTTTCTTTGGTGGACAATTTGTGTGGGATTGCGAGGAACCCTGCTTCGCGGGAACCCAAAGATATGCTTGTTCTTTAAGGAATTTTTCTTGATATATGTAAAAAACTAATTTATTTATTTTATTTTGTCAAGAGGAACGGTAGTTGTGGGGGCGTCTTGAGGATTTAGGTATATGAATCTGCAAGATACGAGTAAGAGTCGCAAGGTTATACTGATGATGGAGACTTCACGGACGTATGGACGCTCAATTTTGCGCGGAATAGCGCGATACTCTCGTAGCCATGGAACTTGGATATTCTACAAAAAGGCCCCATTCTACTGGAGGACCGGCGGTGAAAAATTCACTCTGGAAAAAATATTCAAGATGGACACCGATGGTTTAATTCTGCGTGAACAGCGTACACGACAACAAACCGAGAAAATTCTTGCCCTGGGTATTCCTACTATTGTTTCTCCATACACTGAGCCATTTCCGGATTTTCCTAACATCGTAACCGATGATGCGGCCATCGGGAAAATGGCCGCTGAATATTTTTTACATCGAGGCTTTAGGCAATTTGCCTATTGTGGATTTGGGCAAATGTATTATTGGTCTCGCCAGCGGAGCAAGAGCTTTGGCCAGAGAATTGCTGAAGCTGGGTTCGAAACCCACTACTATGAATACGAGCTGCCCAAATCAAGGATCCGGCATTCGTGGGAGAAAGAGCAGGAATCAATCGCAGACTGGCTTAGAAAATTGCCAAAACCAATTGGATTGATGGCCTGTAATGACGATCAAGGTCAACACGTTCTCGAGGCCTGCAAGATTGCAGGTCTTAATGTACCGGAGCAGGTTGCTATTATAGGATTGGGCAATGATGACCTGATATGTGATTTAGTTACTCCACCTCTTTCCAGCATAGCGGTAAGTGCAGAAAAGGCAGGTTACGAGGCGGCTGAAGTGTTGGACAAATTAATGGCTGGCAAAAAAGTGACAAATAAGACAATTATTGTCCGTCCGACCCATGTTGTGACGAGACAATCAACCAATGTCTTTGCAGTTACTGACCGCGATGTTTTGACGGCCTTGCATTTTATCCATCGGCGTGCCAGGAAAGAAGCCATTCAGGTCAATGATGTGCTGCGCGCGGTATCTTTATCCCGTCGCAGTCTATACAATCGGTTTGCGCAGGTAGTTGGCCGATCGGTACACGAAGAAATCAAGCGTGTTCGGGTGGACCAGCTTGTTCAGTTGTTAGTGAGCACAAACTTGCCGATATCTCACATTGCCTCAGCTCTGGGATATTCAGACATCAAAAACATTTCTCGGTACTTCAAGCAACAAAAAGGAATGACGCCACTTGAATACCGTAAACACCATTCTCTAAGTTAATTAGAACAACTCTCTGCACAAAATGACGATTTTTTTATCAAAAATGAGGTTCTATTAGAGTTGCTTTATAAATATAATTTAAATTAGAGAATTTTTACAGTCTAAATATGTTAAAATATAGGTGGAAATTGTTTGAAACAAGCAGAGGTCAAGGGCTGGTTGTCTGTCAAAGTCAACAGTGTTTTTGTGTGTGGCTAAGTAAGACATATTGATTAACATTTTTAACTTTTTGAAGGAGGATTAATATGTGTAGAAAATTGATTTACTTAATGTTTTTTTAATACTTTATTGTGGTCTTGCAATTGTCATCTTTGTTAGGAGGTAGAATTATGATTAAAAAATGTTTTGTAAGATTATTAATTATACTAATTGTCGTGATGTACGGCAGCACCTGTCTAAAAGCACAAGATGAGGTTTATTATCCCATCCTTAAACTGGATATTAACAACAGACATGTTCCCGCGGAAACAGAGCCTGGCTTTACTTCTTTTACAATTGCTGATAGTGGCTCGGTGGTGGATGGTATCAGGATTGAATTTACTGCTGGTACTCTTGATTCACGACGACGCGCTGCGCCAACCGGAATACCGTTTGAGCAGATTTATCGAGATTTTGTATTTTCACGACCCGGTGGAATGACGATTACACTATCGGGACTTGTGCCTAATCAAATCTACGAGATAACCGTTTATGCGTATGATACAGGTAGTGCAGGCGCTCGTATCGCGGACTGGATAGCCAATGGGGATTTTATTTTCACGACTTCGTTCAATGGTGGGGTAGCGCCTACGTCTGCATACTCTCACGCTTCTTGGGGACTGACGACCCCAGATAGCACCGGTACAATCGTTCTGGAATGTACAGCTAATCCGAACACTACTGAACTATCGGGCGCGAATAATCCCTTTGGTTTCATTAATGGCTTAGAGATATATTCGCCTATTCCGGTAAAGATTGCTCGTCGTCCCAGGCCGGCTGATGGTGCACTTCTTTCTGGTACAACTGTGAACCTTAGCTGGTTGCCGGGTGGCTATGCCGTCGCGCATGATGTGTATTTAGGCGACAATTTTGACGATGTAAATGCTGTCACTAACAGTGGTCCAATGGGGCCTGGTGAAATTTACAAAGCACATGTGGATGATGCCAATAGTTATATGGTCAACGACCTTATTCCAGGCACGACCTATTATTGGCGGGTCGATGAGGTAAATAACCTGTACCCCGAAAGTCCGTGGAAAGGCGATATTTGGAGCTTTACAGTCTCCTCAAAATCTGCCTACCAGCCCATTCCAGTCGATAGTTCCTTGTTTGTTGATCCGAATGTAACGCTGAGCTGGGCAGCAGGCACAGGTGCGCAGTCGCATCATGTGTATTTAGGCGATAATCTCCAGGATGTGCAGGCCGGCACAGGCGGCACAGATAAAGGGACTGTTACAGAACCGAATTATAGTCCTCCTGGTTTGCTCGAACGTGAGAAGACTTATTATTGGCGGGTAGACGAGTTCGATGGCGTAAACACACATACAGGTGATGTCTGGAGCTTCACCACCACACTTGAAGGCTTAGGTACGGTCGTCTTTGATATATGGGAAGGTATTGCTGGCTCTGCTATAACCGATCTCACGAATAATGGGAATTATCCGGACAATCCAACCCGGAGCGAAGAGATAACCTTGTTCAG
>CAZVUF010000215.1:0-4640 GCA_964629355.1 uncultured Pirellulales bacterium
AACATTTCGCGGATTAAAAAAATGGTCTCTAACTTTATCCGTGTAATCCCACATAATTAGCTTTGAGTTCTTAGTTTTGAGTTTTTAGTTTCCCTTACATCCATATTTATGCGTATCGTTACCAGTTTTTACTATACCGGTCAAAATTTTAATCAGCTCGTCTGACGCCTCAATCAGTTTTTGACTTTCTTGTTTGTCAAAAATTGCCGCGTCTTTTATCAATCTCAGCCAATAATTTGTCTCTCTCGCCTCCTTTGAGGCAATAGATATTTTAGCGAAAAAATCTTTTCGGCTTTGTCCTGCTAAAGCCTCTTCAACATTAGCGCCTATGCTTGTGCCTGAACGTAAAAGCTGACTTGATATCTCGAAATGTTTCCCCTTTCGTAACCGGTTACATAGCTCTATAATTTGCAATGCAAAATCATAACTCTTTTGTTTAACAATACTCTTAGCCATCAACTGAAAACTCAGAACTCAACACTTAGAACTTGCTTTCAGTGCTTGCTCGAAATCAGCTATTATATCATCGATATGTTCAGTTCCCACTGAGACACGAATATAATCTTCCGTAACGCCGGCTGCAAGCTGCTCCTCTGGGCTAAGCTGCTGATGTGTCGTGCTTGCAGGATGTATCACCAATGTCTTACTATCACCAATATTGGCAAGGTGGCTGGCCAATTTAACACTGTTGATAAATTTAATTCCAGCTTCTTTACCCCCCTTAATACCGAAGCCAAGTATTGCACCCTGACCATTAGGAAAATATTTTTTAGTCAGTGCATAATCAGGATGCGATTCCAGCCCCGGATAATTCACCCAAGCAACTGTCTTTTGTTTTTCGAGCCATTTAGCGAGCTTAAGCGCGTTTTCGCTATGCCTGGGCATACGCAGATGTAAGGTCTCCAGTCCCTGCAAAAACAGAAACGCATTAAACGGCGACATGCACGAACCCATATCGCGCAAAAATTGTGTCCTGGCCTTGATAATGTACGCTAACTCACTGAAGGACTCGGCATATTTGACACCGTGATAACTGGGGTCTGGTTCAATCAAGTCAGGGTATCTGCCGTTTGACCAGTCGAATTTACCCGAATCCACAATAGCTCCGCCGATGCTCGTGCCGTGCCCACCGATGAACTTGGTACAACTATGAACCACGATGTCAATACCATGCTCGATCGGCCGAAACAGTATGGGCGTCGCAACGGTGTTATCACAGATTACCGGCATACCATTTTTGTGCGCGATATCAGCTATCTTGTCATATTGTAAAATATCATTTTTAGGATTTCCAATCGTTTCAATATAAATTAGACGAGTATTGTCTTTGATTGCCTTCTCGAAATTCTCCGGTTTTTTAGGGTCAACGAAGGTAACCTCGATACCCAGCTTGCGGAAGGTCTGGCTAAACAAGGTAATTGTCCCGCCGTAGAGCGAGCTGGAAGAGACAATGTGCCCCCCCGCTCCACAAATATTGAAGATACTTACATATATTGCTGACTGGCCCGAACTCAAGGCCAAGCCTCCTACGCCACCTTCTAAAGCCGCCAGCCGTTTCTCAAGGACATCGGTCGTAGGATTCATCAGCCTTGTATAAATATTGCCAAATTCCTGCAACGCAAAAAGCCGAGCCGCATGGCCGGTATTTTTGAAACAAAAGCTGGTTGTTTGATAAATAGGCACAGCCCTGCTGAGCGTATCTGAGTCTGCCTTCTGACCGGCATGTAATGCCAACGTCTCAATATGATATTTAGTTTCTTCTGCCATTACTTTACACCCTTATTTTTCAGGCAAAATCTCAACCATTCTATCCAGTGCCTTTTTCGCTTTCATCCTGATTTCTTCAGGCACTGTGACCTTGTATTGCATATCTTCCAGCGAGCTAATAATCTTATCTAAAGTGATTTTCTTCATATTCGGACAAATCGCTCTGTCGCTTGCGGCGATAAATTCGGTCTGCGGATTTTGCTTTTTCAAGGTGTGAATTATTCCAATTTCAGTCGCCACAATAAACTTCTTCACAGAGCTTGTTCTGACAAATTTGAGCATCTGGCCGGTGCTGAGTATCTGGTCCGCAAGCTCTTTGACCGGCTCTGTGCACTCTGGATGGGCCATTACAATCGCATCGTGATATTTTTCTTTTACCTTTTTGATATCCTCTATGGTTATTACTACATGTGTTGGGCAATAACCGGGCCAAAGAATAAGATTCCTACCGGTTCTCTCAATGACAAATCGGCCCAGATGCTGGTCAGGGATAAAAATAATTGGCCGATTAGCCGGTAAAGAATTCACCACCTCAACAGCATTAGCACTGGTACAGCAATAATCGCTCTCGGCCTTGACCTCTGCTGAACTATTCACATAACAGACCACCAAAGCATCAGGATTTTGATGCTTTAGCTGCCGCAACTGTTCCGCAGTTATCATATCAGCCAGGGGACAACCGGCGAATTTATCCGGCAGAAGTACCGTCTTTTCCGGTGAAAGAATAGCAGCGGTTTCCGCCATAAACTGTACGCCGCAAAATACGATTATTTCTGCACTGGTCTGGGCCGCTTTTCTGCTCAGTTCCAAAGAATCGCCGCAAAAATCAGCCAGGTCCTGTATTTCACCAGGCTGATAGTTGTGTGCAAGTATAACGGCATTTCGCTGGTGTTTAAGCTGCTGTATCTTTTGAAATAGTTGCGTGGCCAAACTTGCGCTCCCGATTAGTCTGCTTGCTTCTTATTCTTGTGAGGCTTAATCACTACTTCTGGTTTGGCGGTTGTAACTGTAACGCCAGACGGAACTGATTCTCTTATCCAGGCATTGGCACCGACAACAGCGCCCTTGCCGATTGTCACATCACCCAATATTGTCGCCTCGGCATATACAGTAACATCGTCTTCGACCGTTGGATGACGTTTGGCACCTTTTATGCTCTGTGCATTTTTTGGAATACGCTCAGCAATTAATGAAACACCCTGATAGAACCTGACATTGTTACCGATAATGGCTGTTTCACCAACTACAACGCCGGTGCCATGGTCAATAAAAAAGTTCCTGCCTATCTTTGCTCCTGGATGTATATCGATACCGGTTTTTGAATGTGCATATTCGGTCATTATCCGTGGAATTAGCGGTACCTGCTTTAGGTACAACTCATGAGCAATACGCTGTGTTGCAATCGCTGTGATACAAGGATAACTTATCACGACTTCCTCATAAGACTTTGCTGCCGGGTCTCCATCAAAGGCAGCAGCTACATCGCCTTTCAGCAGTCCTCTGATTTTCGGCAGTTGAGTCAATAAATGCTGGGTTGCGTCTTCAGCCATTGCCCGGCAATCACCGGTGTCACATTTTTCCATTCTGCAACGATACTTGTAAGCTCGCTCAATCTGTTCGCAAAGTTCAGTATAGACGTGGCAGAGAATATCAATAATAATGTAATTTATGTTAGATTTTGTAACAGTTCTTTTGCCGGTATAGCCCGGAAAAAGCAGCTCAAAGAGTAAATCGAGGATTTCCAATATCTTTCCTCTGACCGGCAGATTAGAGGCATCGATAAAATTGATACCGGAATCGCCCTCATACGTCCGGACAATTTCGTCAACCAAATTTTTGATTTTCCCCTCTGTCAGGTTTTTTTTCCGCATGGTTAATCTCTCAAAAAAAGAGTTTTAGTAAAACATTTCTGTCGATATATATCTTTCACCGGTATCGGGCAGAATTACCACGATTGCTTTACCCTGGCTCTCCTGCCGCTGTGAAATTTGTATTGCCGCCCACATTGCAGCACCAGAGCTAATTCCAGCCAATATACCTTCTTTAGCCGCCAGTTGCCTGGCGGTCCCTATAGCATCCTCATTAGAGACCTGAATAATTTCGTCGATAATATCAATGTTTAACACTTGCGGGACAAATCCGGCTCCAATGCCTTGGATTTTATGAGGACCGGGTTTGCCACCGGAAAGAATCGGCGAATCCTTCGGCTCCACTGCTATGACCTTAAGGTTCCTATTACGCTGCTTTAATACTTCGCCACATCCAGTCATTGTTCCCCCTGTCCCAACTCCCGCGACAAAAACGTCAACTTTGTGGTCCGTATCCTCCCAGATTTCAATCGCCGTAGTTTCCCTGTGAATCTGCGGGTTTGCAGGATTTTTAAATTGCTGAGGCATAAAGGCATTAGGATTTTCCCCCACGAGTTGCTCAGCCTTTTCCACGGCTCCGGTCATTCCATGTTCAGCTGGTGTCAGAACAAGCTCCGCTCCAAAGACCTGTAGAATTTTTCTCCGCTCGATGCTCATTGACTCCGGCATAGTCAAAATTAACTTATATCCTTTTGCGGCACAAACAAAAGCAAGTCCGATACCTGTATTACCGCTGGTCGGCTCGATTATAACAGTATCTGGTTTTATAAGCCCCTGCTGCTCTGCAGCTTCTATCATCGACAACGCGATTCTGTCCTTTATGCTACCGCAGGGATTGTAAAATTCAAGCTTGGCCAGAATGGTAGCATTGCCCGTGCCAAGCTTATTGATTCGAACTAATGGCGTAAAGCCTACCGCAGAAGTAATGTCTTCAAATATAGCACTCATGATTTCCTCGCTTGCATCTATATTTGATAATTCAAATCCTGCTTATCCTTTGCCTTT
>CAZVUF010000216.1:0-4596 GCA_964629355.1 uncultured Pirellulales bacterium
TGCTGGATTGATACATTATCACCATCGGACAGCCGACCGCCGCGACCTGCAGAGTGGCACTTCCGCTCGCAACAAGCGTAAAATCCACTTCAGCAGCGGTGTCACCAACCGTGCTGATAGTATATTGGTAGTCGAAGTTGGGAATTTGTGCAGCTTTCAAAATCTCTTTTCGCTCGGCATCCACAGCAACGGCTACAAATGCCGCCGCAGGATATTTTTCCTTTATCCGCAATGCTATCCGCTGCATCGGAATCCAGAGCGAATCAATCTCCGCAGGTCTTGAGCCTGGCATAAGCGCTATCTTCAATTTCCCGCCGGGATCAAAATCCGCATAATCTTTTTTGAAGCTTCGCAAACCGCCCTGCAATTCATCGAGCATTGGATTACCTACGAAAGTTGCATCAATGCCTTTTTCGCTGAACCAGTCCTGCTCGAAGGGAAGTATACAGCAGAGCTTATCGCAGAGCCTGCGGAGCTTGCGGATTCGCCAGCCTGCCCAAGCCCAAAGCTGCGGGGCGACATAAAAAAGCGTCCTGATGCCGGCTTTCTTAGCGGCCTTTGCAACGTGAAAGTTAAAGGAAGGCGAATCGCAAACGATGACCAAATCAATCTTGTTGATTTTCAGAAAATGTTTAATACGTTTTATCAGCTTGTAATAATAGCCGATCTGGCTGAACGCATTGTATGCCATCGCCGCTTTGGCACCGGTCTGCTCAAGTAATCCACAGCCGGCTTCAACCATCTTGGGCCCGCCTACGCCGAAGAATTCAATGTCGTAACCGTTATGCTTCAAAGCGGTTATCAGGCCTGCGCAGTGGGCGTCGGCGCTCGGTTCAGCGGCACTGATGAAGATCCGATACCTTTTGTTTTTGTCCGCCATAATCGTATAACTGAATTTATTAACAACATTTTTTCAAAACAGCAAACAGATATTGCCGGTAACGAGCGTATTTTTGCAGCCGGGTATTGTACCACCCTGAGCCGATGTTTTATGAAAAGTGAGTGTTTGGGGCAAATCATGGTTATACCGGGAATAAGCGAATTGGAGTGCTATATAAATACGTCCACTTCCTTGTCAGTTATTGAACGGCATTTCCTTACTTCCAGCGGAGGGAGTGGAGTTCTTCTTCGGTTCTTATGAATTTAACGGTGCCGTCGTTGAGGAGTACGCAGCCGCCGCGGGGGTCGTGGTTATCGAAGGTGAAAAGCTCTGGGCCACCGTGCCGGTTCCAGCCAGCTTTGGTCTCAAATAAAAGCACCATATCCGGCGGAGAATCCAGCTCGCAATTTGGATTCATCGCATAGGGACATTTACCTTCGTCCGCAGCAGGACATTTGTATGCCATCATATTCGTGCCCATATTCACTAAACTATAATAGCCTTTTAATAACAAAGCATCACACCATTCTTCCGGTATTTTGTATTCTATTTCAGTTTTTCTCTGCATAACAACAAAGTTTATATATCTGGCTAAATGATATAAACGCAACCGATACCAAAGATTCTTAAGGTTATTTGCGCAATGGATACGCGATTGAAACGGCTGTATCTGAGGCATGAGCACATTCAAGAATGATATACCTCGCTTGTACATAAATATCCGTTTTTCTTCAGTTTCGATAGAAGTATCATTGTATATAGTAAATGATGTCAGACGTTCATCGTCACGATAACAAATCACTTTAGCAGTACTTCCCTCAGCTATAATCCCACCCAGATTTCCTTTACTTATTTCTTTAGCAAAAGCCTTCAGATGTTCAGGACCACTGACTTCAATGGTTTTTTGAGACTGCAGATACTGCCTTTCTGCTGAGCTTAAGAGATTCTGCTGACTTGCATAAGGAAAGAAATACTCGAGCATCGAAGGTTGATACTGAAACTCAAGCCGCGTGCAATCTTTAATATCCGGCGGTAAAACCCTCGGCGGTTCTATTTTTAATGAGTAAGGAATACGCAAACCATCCACTGCAATTCTTAAAACCTTCTCTTCCTTGAAAACCTGATATGTATATGGGATCATAAAGATTTCTTCATCTCTATCCCTCAGCATAATTGATTCATTTAGCGTATAAAAATTAAAAAAACCTGCTGTTCCAAATCTAAAGAGGTCAGAATCTCTCTGAAAATTTTTATCGATGAATTTTTTTGCTTTTTCATCCAAGTCACAAACCACTCCAGGCAAATCACCAGCGTAAAAGCTAATTTCGAGAGCCAGACGTTTTGCGTATGCTAAATCCTGTATTGTTGCATCCCCATATACCCAGAGTGACTGAACCGGCAGAGGAAGTGACAGTAATTCAGACTGGTCATCACCTGACCGTAAACGGACGTAACGACCTCTATACGGTCTGGGCGACTCCACATATATCGGTACATCATGCCGTACGCGCACCTTAACAGTTTGAAGGTCGCCTTTCAAGAATGCATCAAAGCCCAGCAAATTATCAACAGCCTTGCAAATCCATATATCCTGCATAGAATCATTCTTAATCTGATAGCTGAGCTTAAGAGTTTCATTAGTTACGTTCACATCGGATATCATAATCGTGACGCCATCCAGCTCCTTTTTGAAAGATGGACTAACATATTTTTCTTCCTCCAATTTCCGCTGATATTCTTCATACGTTAGCACTAGGCCTACTCCCGTATCCCTGACTTCGTAATCAATAAAATATGATTCACCCTGCCCTTCGTTATATAATAAGATGTGCACACTTTCGAAACCTGATTCAATCCTCTCTTCAACATAAGCCTTGAAATTCTTCCACTCTCCCAATCTGAACCACCGAGGTGTAGATTTCCCTCGATAGGTATCATATAAGAAAAAGCTGTTCAGTATATTCTGAACCTCTCCATAATCGAGTAACCCATCATTATATTTGACGTAGGATATTTTCTTGAATCGTCTTGATTTAAGAATCAGAGACAGGTCCTCTTTGCTTATATGGAAGCGAAGCACGTACTTATGCTCGCCAAACCATAGGTCTTGACTTGACTTAATGTTCCTCACCGATGCCGGAATATGATTCAGCACAACTTTTCGGAACAACCAGAATGGCAAAAGAATTTTTACAACAAGAACAGCCATTAATATCGCAAGGATCAGCACAGCTAATACGTAGTATTTTGATTTTCGCATAATCCGCCTCTTACAATATCGTACCTTGTCAAAATGAGCTCAAGTTAATTAATATTATAAACTCGGTACTGAAAATACACAATAGCTAACCAAATAGAGATAATGTAGGTAAGAACATTTCTATCAGTCAGCCTGATTTAATACAGCACTTAAGGAAAGTCAGGACAGCTAAAATATTCCCAATCACGAATAAAGGCCAATAGAAGTAAGAATTGAAATTCTGCTGGGTTATGTGTGAGCCGCCGATGCAAAAGGAGACAACCACAATAAGGCTTGCGGCAATAAAGAAAAGCCAGTCCAGAGCGGTGACTTTCAAAGACCTGCCGAGGGAGTCTCTATATAGTATTATCACTGCAAATGCCAGCAATATAATAGAAATTAATACCGGCGCCCAAAAAGGCGAGGCCCAGACAACCGGTATTAAAAATAGTATGTCCCAATCCGAGATCGAGACAGGCCAGTTAATAAGAACCTTGAGCCATATATAATAAAAAATATCCCAGATTGCAAAGATGGTCATAAAGTATGCAAATCTCTGCTGCCGATTTTTGCCGAAAAGCCAGGCACCGGCTAAGATTAAAACTATAGTCGCTACCTCCCTGCCGATTTCGGTTAATAAAAGCCGCTTCGAGGAAGGGTCAATCGCAAAAGCCATTGGAAACGTAAAACCACCGGGATGAAAAATCACTCGCAGATAAACAACCACGGCGGATTCAATGTAAGAAAAAGCAATGCTGAAAAGGACTACGACAAAGAAACGCTTGAATGTTTCATTAAGTGACGATGACGGTAAACCTGGCAATTTTTCCTGCCCACACATAATTTCAGAATTTCCGAGCTTCCTCCAGCAGCACAGGGATGATTTTATCTTCCGGAACTATTGAGATTCTTTGGCCTTTCCTGTAAATATAGGCCTTATTTTTCGCGGCACAGACGGCCAAGTCCGCGTCGGCTGCTTCTCCGGGGCCATTGACAATGCAGCCCATCACAGCTATACGCAAATGTTTCTCAATCCCAGAGATGGCCTTTTTAACTCGGCGAGCCAAAGTTGTTATGTCAATTTCCGCACGTGCACAGGTCGGGCAAACTATCAGCTCCAGACTCGGCTTTTGATAAAGCCCAAGCGAGGCCAAAATCTGCTTTGCAATCTCGGTTTCCACCACGGGATTGCCCGCGGCACTTACTCTGATAGTGTCACCGATGCCTTCGACCAACAGTGTGCCGAGAGTGACAGCAGACGGCACTAAGGCATCCTCAGGCAGACCCGCATGGGTCAGGCCGAGATGAATCGGATAGTCAAAAGTCCTTGCAATCTTGCGATTGACTTCAATGGTTCTAAGGGTGTCACTGCTTTTAGCGCTGAGAACCAACTGAGTGAAATGGTGCTTTTCGAAGAGCCGGACATATTGTTTCATCTCATTCAGCATTAAAGCAACTCGCCTTGCAGGTGGAATGT
>CAZVUF010000217.1:0-4579 GCA_964629355.1 uncultured Pirellulales bacterium
ATGGTTGGCTTTGTTTTCAGGCCCTCTTTGCCGAACACCTATTGTGCTACGCCGGAAAATCCGTCCTTCCTTCTTCACTTGAGTTACGAAGGACAGGCCGTCTCTCCGATTCCAAATTACCAATCACAAATTAACCAATTAACTGATATTTCTGTCCTCCGCCCTCTGCCCTCTGTCGTCTTGTGCCCTTATGCCTTATGCTCCTATGTCTTATGCCCTTATGTTCTTGTGCTCTTTCTTTTCTTTTTTCTTGCCTTTTACGATATTCCTTAACATAATACTGCTCGCTAAGTGGGACTCACTTCGTTGATAAGACCAGAAAATTTTAGGATAGCCATTAAAAACCTCATCAGGGGAAATTTAGGTATAGGCAATCGTTAATATGGATACCAATGCTATTCTTGATATCCTTGAATACAGAGATTCACCATGTTTCTTGGAAGGTTCGCGCCTTGATAAAAACCCAACATATTCACACATTTTCCGTCGTGCTCAAAAGTTCTGTGGTCTCCGAGGGGTTTATACACTAAAAGAGGAAGCAGCCAACGATCTAGAGAATGAATCAGTCATTCCTATAGTATATGTATGTGAGACAGACACAAAAGAAAATGCAGATAAAATACACAAACTAGTTTGGAATCAAAATATCGTTCCATTTTTGCTCGTAGCAACTACACATGATTTCCGATTATATCGAGGATTCCAATACGAAAATATCGATGATCAATCCATCCTCCAAGTTGCTAAGGACACACGAAAGATATTAAATAAATTTGCCGATTTCAAGGCGGAATCCATCAATAATGGTAACCTCTTCAAAAACCGGTCAAAGGATATAGCCGCCAACACAAGAGTTGACTGGAAATTGCTCGATAGTCTCAAAAAGCTTAGCAAGCGACTCATAACGCCGACATTGCCCCGGAATATTGCTCATACTTTGATAGGCAAATATGTTTATTTAAGGTATTTGAGAGACAGGGACATTCTATCGGATCGTAAACTCAGTGAATGGAAGATCAAATACGAAGAAATATTTAGCCGCAATGCTACCCTTTCATCACTTTACTCAATAGAAAGTAAAATTGACAATTGGCTTAATGGCTCTGTATTTCCTCTTCCCCCAAAAGGAAAATTTAAAGAGAAGCACGTTAGAGAAGTTGCATCAACTTTTATTGGTGATGAACCATCCGGGCAAATGCACCTGAATTTTGATGCATACAATTTTCAACATATTCCCATCGAAACGCTTTCTGTAGTTTATGAGCAATTTTTGCATGCTGAAGGTCAAGGCCGCGGAAAAGGTGCTTACTATACACCAATTCATTTAGTCAATTTCATATTGGATGAGCTTGATGCAAAACGTCCTCTCAAAAAAGGAATGAAGGTATTTGATAGCTCATGTGGTTCCGGCGCGTTTCTTGTTCAATGTTATAGGAGATTAATAGAAAGAACGTTTACTCCGAAACTCAACAGCGGTCTCGATCCTGAGAAATTAAGCGATTTACTGACGAAGCATATATATGGACTTGAAGCAGATGAAGATGCTTGCGGAGTTACAGAACTAAGCTTAATTCTTACACTTCTTGATTATGTCGATCCGCCAGACTTAACAAAATATGAAACAGACCAAAAGAAGCGTCCACTTCCCATATTACGAGATCGGAACATTTTCTTCTGCAATGAGGGTTTTTTTGCTTCAAATTCTAATTGGGAAAAAGCTAAACCCAAGAGCGGCTATGATTGGATTGTAGGGAATCCTCCGTGGAAGGAAATAAAGGGGGAGAGAACAGCAGAACTTGAAATTTCTGACCGTATTGCGCTTCAATGGATGAGGCAAAATAAAGTTAAATTTCCTACTAGTGGTAACCAAATAGCGGAAGCTTTCTCTTGGAAAGTTACACAGTCGCTTTCAAAAAATGGCCTTGTTGGATTACTATTGCCAGCAGCGACATTGTTTAAAAAATCTGCCAGGAAGTTTCGAGCAAGATTTTTCACTGAAACAAAAACGTGGTGCGTAGTTAATTTTGCTAACCTTCGCCATTTCTTATTTAGGGATGCCGAGAAACCTGCGGCTGCTTTCTTTTACTCACTTCCAAAGAATAGGAAATACCTAAACCGATCAAATATTATTACTTATGCTCCATTTGCTATTGAACAATTAAATCGCTATGCTGAAGTCGACAAAACTCGAGAAGAAATATGGACTATTATTGTTAATGATTGTGGAATAAAAGAAATATCTAATTCGGAAGTTGCCACGGGAGGAAGTTTGCCCTGGAAACTCGCCATGTGGGGAACCAATCGAGATAAACATTTACTGTCCTCTGTGGATAGCCGTTTCGACTCATTCTTACATTTTGCCAACAACAACATCATCACCATCCTCGAAGGTCCTCAGCTAAAAAAAGTTAATTCTGTTAAGGAGGCAAAGATTCTAGTATCTGAAGGGAAACTTAAATTCGTCAAGGAACTTATAGGAAAAAAAAGGTTGGATATGGATGTTCTTAAGGGACGGAAGTATATGTTCTCCTTCCCGAAAGCATCCCTAATCACAATTGATAGTAATAATGCCTATATTCGTATACGAGGCGGAGAGAGTCCTCTCGATGTATGTAAACCGCCTCATATAATTGTCGATGCTGCTAGAAAGTTCTCTGTGTACTCCGATAAGTTTATTGTGGTTCCTCCACGACAAATCGGTATCGCAGGAAAAGATTCAGAAAAACTCAAAGCTCTATGCTTGTACCTTAATTCGGATTTTGTCTATTATCATCAGTTTTTTACATCTGAGACTTCGCTTGGTATCGAACGAGATGTAACAAATAAAAATGATTTATTGAAACTCCCAATTCCACTTGGTTGTTTATCCCCCTCCCAAATTTCTGATTGGGCAAAATTGTACAATGAGTTAGTAGATGCAGATATTAAAAATCCGGATGAAACTCCTGGTCTTTTTGTTGGATCTCAAAGAAGCAAACGTCTTGAACCCTTATTGTATCGTATGAACCAACTTGTATATAACTCACTCGGAATCAATACGTACGAACAAAACATAATTGATGATTTTTTACAAACTCGGATGAAATTAAACGAGGGTGTAATTGCACAAGAAGCCGTTAAACAAGCAACTAAATCGGAAATGCTGACATTTGCCACCATAATGAAAAACGAACTCGATGGATTCTTAAACGGAGAAGATAAACATCAAATCAAAGTCCATTATTCTGACGATTCCGCAATAATAGAAATAAATCATCTAAAGAAATCGGGGGTTGGCCAACCTGAATTAAAAGAAGTTCAAAGCGAAACGAAAACAGAATTTGAAGAACTTGCAAAATTATTAAAAGAACAAGGCCAGTGGATTTATTTCAATATAGGCCTTAGGATTTTTAAAGACCGAACAACATACATATTTAAACCAAGACAACGACTATATTGGCTTAAGAGTCAGGCACTTGTTGACGCAGATGAATTTATTGCAGATAAGTTAGCCACTTTGCAGGCGGAATAAATGTCAATAGGAACACGCTCACATAAAATAACAACAGTACCTACCGATACCCCCGAATATTGGCGGGGATTTCGTGAAAATGTATTTAAATTGATAAAAATGTCCTATGATTTCCTTATTCCAACTCAATATAAAAATTCGGATGAGCCGGATATTTCCGGGGAATTTGTTAAGAAGATGAAGGAAATAACGCAAAGTGACACAGCACCAAGATGGGCTTCGCGGTTTTCCATTCATGATGACCCTCCCATAAATGAACCCCGGCGTCTCGGTAAAAATCGACGCAGAGTAGATATTGAAATCGAAAGAACTCGTTACGGAAAACACCCGCGTTATTCTTTTGAGACCAAAAGGCTTTCTGGAAATACGTTCAATGCTCGCAAATATTTTGGAAGTAAAGGGCTTGGAGAATTTATTTCAGGCCATTACGCTAATGATCAGGATGAGGCAGGAATGCTGGGTTATGTGCAGTCAGATACTTTGGAAATATGGGCTGCCAAGTTAGAAAAGAAATTCCAACAGGATAGAGCATCATTATATGTATCACGAGGACATGAATGGTTGCCTGTAAAAATAATATCTGATCTAGATCACTGTTACTATTCCAAACACGATCGGCCTACAATTGGACAGCCGATAACCTTATATCACTTGCTCCTTAATTTTTGTTAATTTTATTATTTTAAAATTAATTACAGCTACCGCTGCTCGGAACACTCGCAAAAAAATTGACGTTTTCTATTGACTGTCTGATAAACAAAAGTAATATATAATCGGCTGAGAGATAACAGCCAAAAATGTAAAACACTGAGATTTCAGAAAGATGGTGGTTTAAACTACACGCTACTTTTTGCTCACACAATTTCACTTTACAATTAACAAATAATATTGTATAATATATATTTAACAAGTTAATAATTAATCGTGTTACTGGATGCTCGATGCTGGATACTTGATTTCTTACGGTAAAACGGAGGACGGAAGGCGGGACCCAGAAGTAAACCCTAAGCACTAAATCCACTACTTTACCTACGACCTCACAACAAGGAGGACTTAAGAAAGATGATG
>CAZVUF010000218.1:0-4568 GCA_964629355.1 uncultured Pirellulales bacterium
TCTTGCCGGTAAAGACCATCGCGATGCCGAGCTTGTCTGCCGCAGCGATAACCTCGTCGTCCTTCTTCGAACCGCCCGGCTGAACAATGCAAGCCACGCCCACTTTGCCGGCGTTTTCAACATTGTCCGGGAACGGGAAGAACGCATCCGAAGCCATAGCACAGCCCTTCGTCGCATCGCCGGCGTGCTTAAAAGCAATGAGACCGGACTCGATTCGATTCATCTGCCCGGCTCCGACGCCAAGGATTTTTTTGTTTTTAACTAACACTATGGTATTACTCTTGGTATGTTTCGCGGTAAGCCAGGCGATTCTCAAATCCGCAAGCTGCTCTTTGGTAGGTTTGGCTTTTGTCGGATATGTCAGCAACTCCGGCTCCCAGCCAACCAAATCTCTTTTCTGCAACAGAAGTCCGCCGATAACACAACGTACATCAAACTCACCGCAATCAATTTTTGCTCTGTCGATTGGTCCGGTTTCTATCAGGCGGACTCTGCTGCCCCAGCTTTTCAGCGTTCTTATGATTTCTATCGCGTCCTCATCAAATTCGGGTGCGATAATCACCTCAGCAAAAAAGCCACCGGCTCCGAGGGCTTTGCCATACAGGCTATAGGATTCCATAATCGTTCTGGCAAGTTTCTCGTTGACTTTTCTATTGAGAGCGACAATACCACCGAACGCGCTGACCACGTCGCCCTCATACGCCTTGCGGTATGCCACGGTGATATCATCATCAATGGCACAGCCGCACGGGTTAAGGTGCTTGACAACAACAGCCGCCGGCTCATCAAACTCTTTAACAAGCTCAAAAGCAGCATTTGCATCCAGTAAGTTATTAAAGCTAATCTCCGTTTCGCCCTCCAGCAGTTTGCCGCTGCAAATGGATGTCTCGCCGCTGGCAGGCAATTTGTAATATGCCGCTGTCTGGTGGGGATTTTCTCCGTAACGCAGTGTCTTTTCTTTCTTGATTGCAATCGAAACTCTGTCTGCATACTCCACTCCGGCTATTTTATTGAGGTATTTTGATATAACCGCATCATAAGACGCTGTCAGCGCAAATGCCACTCTGGCAAGCTCACTTCGCAGCTCTTCGCTCACAGCGCCTTTATTTTTCTTCATCTCTGCAATTACCCTGTCGTATTGGTCGGGCTGTGTCACGACTGTCACAAATTTATGATTCTTCGCAGCCGAGCGAATCATGCTCGGCCCGCCAATATCAATATTTTCAATCGCCTCAGCCAATTTACAGTCCGGCTTAGCAATAGTTTGCTCGAACGGATAAAGGTTCACACAAACCAAATCAATCGGCTCAATATTATGCTGTTTCATTGCTTCGGTGTGCTCGCTTTTGTCACGCAGGGCCAATAGTGCCCCGTGGATTTTCGGATGGAGCGTCTTTACCCGGCCATCCATCATCTCCGGAAAGCCTGTAACCGATTCAATACCAATTACATCAATCCCTGCTTTGCTCAGATTTTTGGCGGTACCTCCGGTACTGATTATTTCGACACCCATTTCACTTAGCTTCTGTGCAAATTCGACTACGCCACTTTTGTCGGAAACACTAATTAATGCCCTTTTGATTGTTACGTCCATTTGAACTCCTTCTCCAATAATTCACTAAATACTATTCACTATTTAACCGGTTCTAAACAGGCGATCCGGCCATATTCATCAGCAATATAGATTGTTGAATCTGTTGTGTTAGCTGCATATCTCGAAACGCCGGCAAAATTAACCGTGTACAGCAACTTCCCACGATCATTGTCCATCACCGCTAATGTCCCCTCATTTGTGAAAACAAAAGCTTTTCCATCCGACTCAGCTAACAGCTCAATTCCCTGCGGCAACAGCCACATAAGCCTACCTCTTTGTTTATCTATGGCGAGAAGACCTTTAGCGGGTGCATATTGATAAACCACTCGTCGTGTCACACGCGGGGCTTCTAATGGTATCGATGGTATCTGATATTTCCAAACAAGCTCTGTCATCGTTGGATTGACTATGTCAATTCTATAGACATTAGTATCTTTACTGGCAAAAAACAGTGACAATCTGTCCCGCACAATTGGCCCGGCGATAGCGCCGGCAGCATCAAATTGCCACAGTAGTTTAGGTCCATCCGGTGCTATGCTTACTACATTGCCCGCATCGGTTCCAAAAATAACAAACCCCTCGCCGGCAATAACCGATGTAATCATCGATTCGTTATCAGCAGAGACCTCAAATACCTGAAGTTTATTGTCAGCGTGTAAAGCATGTAGGCGTTTGTCAGGCCAGCTTATGTAAAAAAATGAGCTGTTCCGAACAACGGGACAAACTACACCTAATTCCAAAACCTTGGCTTTCCTCTCTATCCCAGTTTCAGGGTCAATCTCAACCAGCCTGTTACCGATTACGGATATAAGCTCATCATTGTAGAGTTCAAGACCGACTACCGGAATACCAGCCGATGCAACAAACCTGCTGAATACCACACCGCCCATTTCTCTGTTCAGGGAAAGCAGCAAATTGCGGTCCGAAAGCACATAAACGCGGTTGCCAACAATAAACAACTTCTCCAAGCTCTCGCCTTTTCTAAATGGCATCTCATTCTGCCACAACATCTTTAATTTGGCATGCTCAAGTAGTTCCGGCGAGACCAGCCAATTTGTTCTGGTCTGGGCAGTTATGCCTCCGGCTGTAACACATAGAAACAGTAAATTAACCAATAAAATAATTATTCCTCTCAACCGCTGCATTTTACAAACCCTCACAAAAAAATTTGCTTTTCACCACAACTCGTCTCGCTAAGACGGGCGGGCCGGTTTATACCATTTTGTCATCCCTGTACAAAATCGTAGTATGAAGTAAACTCTCGCAGGAACACAGCTCCTGCTTATTTTATATAAGGTTATCCCGCCTTTGGCGGGCCTGCGGCAGAGGCTTCCTGTACACTGTTTTTCTTATAACCCTCACGGCAAATTAACATAGTCAGCCAAATCGACGCTGTGCTCAATTTCAAATTTCTGCATCTGCTCAATGCGCTTGATATCATCTTCGATCCGATTTACAAGCTTAAATATATACGGCTTATTTGTTAAACGATGCTGCAGGTCATCGAGCATCGGCTCCCACGTGCCGTCATACAATTCCTTCTTCAGAACCACGAGCATCCGGTGCTCATCGCTGAGGCTGTTGACAAAGTCGTCAATATCCTTTTTAACTGCACTATCTTTGTTTTTGTGGCTATTTCTGCTCTGCTGGCCCATTTTTCAATCCGCCTGACTTCGACGAGCTCAATCGAGCCGTAGCGGACCCTGCTCGTTCGCGTCCAACCGGCCTGATGTCAGCAGAATATTAACGACCCAACCGGCAAATTGCAACACATTTTACCAAATTAACCGTTTTATTCCTGAACCTGGAAATAGAATATGCAAAAGAGGTCTGACACAAAAAGTGGGGCTAAATATTTAGCCGGCGATTTCACCGCCGGTTTAGGTTGTTTTAATTCGTTATCAGTTTCTGCCACTGTTGCGCATCGGTCCCTATTGCTTTGAGAAACCTTTTCTGCACCAGCTTCTCGAGACTGGTCTGCTCAGATTTCGTGGCCTTTGTTAAAGGAATCTGCCCACCGGCAAAGGTCGGATGTCCACCACCGGTTCCCTTCCTGGTGACGACCCGGCGTATTACCTTATCTGCTCTGGCATCTTCCTTCGATGTTCGAATCGAGATAAAAAGTTTGTTTTCGGATATACCCGTACACATTACCCAGCACGTCTCATCCTCTCTAAGCAGAAGGTCTGCGACTTCAGCAATCATATCCGGATGTTCTATTATTCCCAAGCCTGTTATAATCGCCCGGCCTTGAATACGGGCGTTCCTGAGAGCTTCGCCCAGCATTTGAAAATAAGCCCGCGGCACGCTTCCTCTCTGAATCTCACTGAGCATCCTTTTGTTCGCCAGGGGAAACAGCAATGCGATCGCTTCAATATCTGCCCGAACTGTCTGCCTTCCGAGGTCTTGTGTATCAGAGCGGATTGCGTAAAACAAAGCCGTAGCAAGCTGCATATCAGGTTCTATCCCCGCCTGGACAAGATATTCCAATAGAATGGTTGCTGTAGCACCATATTCACTGCGAATATCAATGAGTCGTGCTGCACGGGTAGAAGACCTCAAGGAATGATGGTCTATGACGATGTTAGGCACCACATCAGCAGGCAAAGAGTTGTTTCCGGTTCCCGGTTGGGTATCTACTATTGCGACACAGTCAAATCTTCCAAAGTCAACCTCAGTACATGGATGCAGATTCAAACCCAGATATTTTACTAAAGCTCTGTTCTCGGCACGGCCAATGGTGCCGCCGTGGGTGATGGTGCACTGAATATTTCCAAGACTGTTTGCCAATTTTCGTAACGCTACAGCAGATGCGATTGAATCAGGATCAGGATTGTCCTGCATAAAAATCAGCAGACGAGTCTTTGTCTTTAGAAGCTGCTGTAATTTATTGAGCCTCACACGCGTTTTAGCAGCAGGTTTCACAGGATTACCTTATTTGCCTTTCCGAAATGGTCTAAACAATCTCAGTAAA
>CAZVUF010000219.1:0-4510 GCA_964629355.1 uncultured Pirellulales bacterium
CATCATATTTATTGATATCCACCGCTTTGAGGTCGTGGGTCTTACACCACTTCAATTTGCTGTCTTCAAGAGCCTGATTTATAGCAGCCTGACATTCCTGGTATGGTTTGCCGCCGTCGGCCTTTACAAATTCCGGGTGAAACTGCCCTGCTATCAGATAGACTATTTGTTTTCTTTGGTTGTCTGTACACGATTCCTGTAAAAACCTGCCGTATGCTCGTACGCCGTATTGGATTCCCTTATCAGGCGAGAGAAGCCCAAGAATAGTAATAAGAAAGTGATTTTCCAGCCCATATTCGTGTTTTATAGATAATCGGTCATATTGTGACGGATGCTGCATTCTTATTCCGTGGTCAATATGCTTGAGTTTTACATGCTCGATTCCATAAGCATCGGATTCAAGTATGTCAATGGCACTTTCCGTGGTGACAATTAGTCCGTCACTGTACTTGGCGAGCTCCTGAACCACCCATTTTTTATATGGGTCCGGTTCGCTCAGAACGGTATGCAAGTAAACAATCGTTGTTAGTCCCTGCTCGTGAAAAAACTTCGCCATTTCAATAAAGTTGGTGCCCTGGCCTTCGTTGCCGTCTTTGTCTGGGTCAAGTCCATACTCGTGCTGTAATATAATGATAGTAGGATTAATACTTTCGCGCGTCCGAGTTATGATATGAGTTCTTGTATCGATCCAGGATTGGGGATTGTACTGGTCTATGACAAGGTCCACAGGGATGTCATATCGGCCACCGCCATTATCTATAGCTGCGATTCTTATAGAGCCAACCTCGGCTGTAAATTGTGCCAGCGCGGTGGATAAATCGCGTGTAAATGTCCCTATCCCACACCTGCGCGGCGGATAAGTGCTCACTATGCGAATGTTATATGGCATCGCGAATCCTTGGATTCTTGTTGTCTCTTGTTTATCAACAACTTTACGGATTTGTACGTCAGAAATCAAGGATTTTATGCGGTTGTCCTGTTGCCATGTAATTTGCTTTGTGCTTTACTATGCCTTTATGGAAAGTAACCTTTTCGATTTATCGGGCAAAACAGCCTTAATTACCGGTGGCAGCAGAGGCATCGGATTAGCTGTAGCAAAAGGTTTAGCCCAACACGGAGCTAAAATTATCCTTGTCGCTCGCACCCCTAAGGGGCTCAAACAGGCCCAAAAACAAATCCAAGCAGACACAAATAAACAGGTTTGGACCTTTCCATTTGACTTTGCTCAAACAGAGCGAATCGGGGAGCTTTTCAAAGATATAGTATCCGAGGCCAAAAGCATCGATATCTTAGTCAATTGCGCGGGGATAACCCGCCGAGCACTGGCTGAGGATGTTAATCTAAATGACTGGAGCCAGGTCATCGATATAAATCTGACCGCTGTTTTTGTAATTTCCCAGGTTTTTTGCCAACACCGAAAACAAATGAGAATGGGCGGCAAGATTATCAATATCGGCTCGCTGATGTGTCACGCAGCTCGGCCTACAAATACGGCTTACGCAAGCAGCAAAGGCGGCGTGCTGATGCTGACAAAGTCGTTGGCTGTGGAGTGGGCAAAATATAATATTAACGTCAATGCCATCGGCCCCGGTTATATCGCCACCGACCTCACTGCCCCGCTGCAAAACGACCCGAATCTAAACAAATGGGTCCTTTCAAAAACTCCATTTGGCAGATGGGGCCAGCCAAACGACCTTATTGGAACAGCTGTCTTTTTAGCCTCAGGTGCCAGTGATTTCATCACCGGTCAGATTATATATATCGATGGCGGCTGGTTAGCTTTGCTTTAGCAACTAAAACCTTGCGAGAAATACAGCAAAAAATCCCTCAATAAATTGAGGGGCAAATATTTTTTGTTTGTCAACCGATGAGCAACGATGGACGTCTGTACAGGTAGTGGAGAAGCAGCCTCAATGGAAAACATTGACAGAAGCTTAATCGACGCCCATCTTAAGGGTAACGCGACGGCTTTCGGCGAAATTGTTCGCCGGTATGGAGATAGTGTCTTGGGATATTTGACGCGAATGGTCGGTAATCGAGAACGAGCAGAGGACCTTTTTCAGGAGACTTTTAAACGGGTCCACGAAAAAGCCCATACATTTCGAGGCAACCAATTGAAATCCTGGCTGTTTAGAATCGCAACGCGAGTAACTATCGACCATGCACGAAGACGCAGGCGGATAAAATTGGTCTCGCTTAATCAAAACTTAGATTGTAATAATCATAAGAGCGAAGAACCGGGAGCAGTTGCGGTAGCAAATGATTCGCATAATCCTTCTCAGGAAGTTATGAAAAACGAACAAGCAGAAAAAGTGCGGCAGGCTATCCAGTCCCTTCCTGACAAGCAGCGGGCGACGGTTGTTCTGGCATATTATCAGCAGCTTAGCTACCCGGAAGTTGCGGAAGTAATGGGATGCACAATCGGAACTGTAAAAACTCAAATGTTCAGGGCACTTAGAACACTGGCAAAAAGATTACCCAATATTAGTGAAGGTTTGAAATGATACGCCATCTAACAGAGCGAGAGCTTATTGAATACCAGTTCAAGCTGGCCTCGGACGACCGGCTGAAAGAAATTGCCGGCCATCTGCAAAGCTGCGCTCGGTGTCGCGAGGATTTAGAGCAGCTTAAGCGCAAATTCACAGCGTTGGACTTGCTCCGTGAAGAAACAAAAGTTTCCGAAGATTTGATTTCACGCACTATAGAGCAAGCTAAATCACTTGTAAAAACAAAACTATTGTTTGGAAAATCAGCCTGGATTGGTGCGGTTGCAGCGGTACTTTTGATAGGATTCTTAGCGCTGGTCGCTCATCTAAATAAGCAGACAATGCCAGAATACCAACCTTATCAGCGGGAGTTTGCCAAAGAACCAAAGCTTACGACGGAGACCGCAAAATCTGATGTTAAAACCGAGAGGTTGTTGGCTGATCGATTCGATGAGAGTTCGTCCATCATCCATCGTCCATCGTCCCTCGTTCCGGTAGAGGAGCAGCCGCCTTTTGCACCCGCAAGCGCTATAGAGTTGGTCGTTCTGCCCAGGCGGGAAAATGTGCAGCTTACTATCTATAATTCCGCTGATTTGACGTTGGTGCGGGAGCGGAGGAATCTGACATTAAAGCAAGGCTGGAACTGGCTGCAGTTTATGTGGGCAAATACCTTAATTGATCCCACTTCGCTTAGCCTAGAGCCGTTAGAGCAGAAAGACAAAATAGACATACAACAGCTGGTGTTTCCAGCTAAGGTGCGGGAGCTTGGCCGTTGGCTTATTCGTTCGGAGATCACCGGCCAAGTACCGTTTGAAATAACGTACTTCACCAGCGGCCTATCCTGGCGGGCATTTTACATGGGCACACTCTCGCAGGATGAAAAAGCGATGCACCTGCAGGGCTATGTTAGAGTCACTAACAATAGCGGCGAAGATTACGAAGACGCCCAAACTCGCCTGATTGTGGGCAAAGTGCACCTGCTTGACCAAATAGCCGAACTGGCAAGACGCCAGTATCCTTACGACAGGCCGATGCTGACTTTCGGAGGTCACGGCGGTTCTGGGGTTGCAGGAGATAGGATGGCAGGTGAACGTCTTGGTATCGATGACGCTCGACCTATTGGCAGCCTCATTACTGACTTTGAGCAACTACGACGTAAGGAAATCAGGAAAGAAGGTTTAAGTGAGTATTTTCTTTATACGATTGAGGGAACAGAAACCATACCGGATAAATGGGGCAAGCGTCTGCTTTCCTTCCAGGCTGAAGATGTGCCAGTAAAAAGCCTGTATAAATACGACGAAGAGCAATGGGGACAACAGACAATAAGATTCGTCTCATTTGCCAATGATAAAGAACACAAACTTGGTGATACGCCAATTCCAGATGGAAACGTGAAAATTTACAGCCATGCTGATGAGCAGGGATATTTGTCGTATGTTGGAGGCACGGGTATTAAGTATATACCGGTGAATGAGGAGATTGAGTTAAATCTCGGTCCGGCTCGATTGGTTGAGATTAAGCCTGCATTGATGAATTATAAGACAAATAATTATATGTTCGATCCGAATAGTAACATAATCGGCTGGGATGAAGAACAAGCCTGGAATATTGAAATCACAAACACTCGAACGCTGCCTATAGAAGTTGAAATCACGCGTGGCTTCGACACCGCGTACTGGACGTTGCAGGCCGATATACCTTACGAAAAACACGATGCTACACACGCTCGCTTCAAGCTAAATCTTGAACCACGAAGCAAGGGAACGTTTACATATACAGTGACAATGTATCATGGTATGCGTGAAGAATTATTGACAAGATAAAAATCAAATTTTAAGGAGACTAAGTTATGAATAGTAAAAGAATCAAACTAACAGCAATTATGCTCCTGCTTGTCGGCAGCGGGATCGTCCAGGCAAGAATCAAATTAGTCGCTCTGCCGGAACGGGCGGCAACGGTGATTCGCTTAGACAACCCGCAGGCAACACTTATCGAAGAAGAACGTGTGCTGACCTTGCAGAAAG
>CAZVUF010000220.1:0-4495 GCA_964629355.1 uncultured Pirellulales bacterium
ACGAGGTTACAACCAAAGCGTTTATCTTTCGCACACGTGAGTTCGAGCAGGCGGGGCTTGAGTTTTTCTGCGAGCCGGGCACCGACGAAAAATGGTACGAGCACTGGAAAGAGCAGCGATTCAACTGGTATTTGAATCTCGGCATAAAAAAAGAAAACCTGAAATTCCGTGTCCACGAAGCGGATGAGCTTGCCCATTATGCAAAGGCCTGCGTTGACGTGGAGTATAAATTCCCATTCGGAAGCGGCGACTGGCAGGAACTGGAAGGCATCGCCAACCGCACGGATTTTGACCTGCGGCAGCATCAACGCGGAATGAAAACACTTAATGCGTGGTTTAAAAATGACAGGGACATGACAAAAGTCGAACTGGCTCAAGAAGCTGAGGATTATCAATCCGGGCCTCTTTCTTACTTCGATGATGAACATAGAAAACGCTATATCCCGTACGTTATCGAGCCAAGTGCCGGCATCGACAGGAGCACCCTTGCCTTTTTAGTCGATGCCTACGACGAGGAAGAAGTACGCGGCGAACAAAGGAACCTATTACGATTCCATCATGCGCTGGCACCCATAAAGGTCGGCGTCTTTCCGTTAGTCAAAAAGGAAGGTATGCCGGAGGTGGCGCAGAATATCTACAATGACCTGAAAAAATATTTTAACTGCTTCTACGATGAAAAAGGTGCGGTTGGCAGGCGCTATCGCAGGCAGGATGAGGCCGGCACACCATTCTGTGTTACTGTGGATGGCCAAACTATGCAGGATAACACCGTCACTGTCCGCGACCGTGACTCGATGGAGCAGGTGAGGGTCTCAACCAACCAACTACTCAGCTATTTACGTGACAAGCTGGACATTTAGAAAATAAGTATGCGACACGATATGTGTTTACCATTCGGACAATTCAACGAGAACATATATTCATACAGTTTTTTATATCAAGACGTTGCATACTTTGATTGGTTTAAAGAAGGAAATCATGTTAGGAATGATGAGATAGAAAGATTCCGTGCTATAATCATATGGAAACGCTTGCCAATATATGCACAACATGCGCAATTAATAAAAATCTGGAAAAACTTTCAAAGAGGACAGATCAATAAATATCCGCTCGTTACACGAGTATTTCTAAAGCACCTTCGTTACCCTAAAGAATATCCGATATTCGACAAATATGTCTGGAACGCTATGAGGAAGTTACGACAAGACGTTGTTCAACGTACGCCCGAAAATTCCCAGAAAGCTCAAGATGGACATTACGAAAATGAATACATGCCGTTCTTTAACCAGTTATACACAGACAACAAAGATAACATAGTATGTCCCCAAATAGATGGCGTCTGCGAGGAAATAGTAAAAAGACGAGTTTTTGATCGGGCGCTTTGGGAATATGGAAGGTTATTGAATAATGGACAACAAATTTTACATAAGCGATCTTAAAGACAATGTTGATAAAACTGTCGCTCTATGTGGCTGGCTGTACCAGTCGCGCTCGAGTGGCAAGATTCAATTTTTGATTATTCGTGACGGCACAGGCCTTTGCCAGTGTGTTGTTGAAAAAGGCACTATCCCCGATGAGCTTTTCGAGAAACTAAGACATCTCGGCCAGGAATCGTCTCTGACCGTAACCGGCACCGTCCGTGCCGACCAGAGAAGTGTCGGCGGCTATGAGCTGGTCGTGACAGGTGCAGAAATAATCTCGCCGGCTGAAGGCTATCCCATCACACCAAAATCACACGGCGTCGATTTTCTAATGAAGCATCGTCATTTGCACCTTCGTTCCCAACGGCAGTGGTGCATCGGCAAAATCCGCCACACCGTTATTGACGCTATTCGTAGATTTTTCAATGACAATGGCTTTATATTAATCGATACGCCTATCTTCACGACAATAGTCGGCGAAGACCAGCAATCGCTTTTCGAGGTCGATTATTTCGGAAGTCCTTTGCATCTGACGCAGACAGGCCAATTATATCTCGAATCGGCAGCGATGAGCTATGGCAAGGTTTATTGTTTCGGCCCAACTTTCAGAGCTGAAAAAAGTAAAACTCGCAGACACCTCACCGAGTTCTGGATGGTCGAGCCTGAGGTGGCCTTTATTGACCTTAATGGTCTGCTCGAATTGGCAGAAAACTTCGTTTCGTTCATAGCCCAGCGGGTTTTGCAGGAAAATAAGAGCCAGCTCGAAACGTTGGGGGCTGATATAGCTGCCCTTGAAAGAATCAAGCCGCCATTTTATAGACTGACTTACACCGAAGCCGTTGAAATTCTCACCGGGCAAAAAACGGTTGATTTTTTGGCCCAGCAATTACAGGAACTGCAGAATCAAAACCAGCAAATGGAAAGCAGAATTGCTGCCCTCGAAGAAGAACAAAAAGGCCAGATCAAAGAGTGGAAGCGGGACAAAAATGCCGCTGAGCTGATAGAGCTTCGCGGTGAGCTGGAAGAAGTAAGCATAAAAATTGAAAATAATCCCAAACACGCAAAGCTCGCCGCTGAATTTCAATGGGGCAAAGACTTAGGAGGCTCAGATGAGACTATTATATCGCAGATGCACGATAAGCCCGTTTTTGTCACACACTATCCCAAAGAAGCCAAGGCCTTTTATATGAAGACCGATAGGGACAATGAGAAGGTTGTTCTGAATTTTGATTTGCTTGCACCTGCCGGCTTTGGTGAAATCATCGGAGGCTCTGTCAGGGAGGACGATTACGACAGGCTGGTTGAGCGGATTAAAGCACAGGGTCTGAATGTTGAGACTTATAACTGGTATCTTGATTTACGAAAATACGGCTCAGTGCCACACGGCGGCTTCGGGCTTGGCGTCGAACGAACCGTAGCCTGGCTGACCGGCGAAAAGCATATCCGACAATGTATCCCATTTCCCAGAATGATGGACAAAATTTATATCTAAACCAGCATCGGTTGCGGATTGTTATGTTATGTATTTGGGATAATGGTTCCAGGAACCACTATTTTGAACTACCGTTATCGAGGCTTTGGCGGACTATGTTCCAAGCCGAGTTCGTACAGCAGAAAGGCATAATAGTGGACGCTCTCTTCAATCTGCTCACTGAGGGGTGTGGCCAGGCCGTGACCAGTATCTGAACTGGTTCGCAGTAGAACAGGCCAACCAGATGAGCTTGCCGCTTGCAGCCGGGCGGTCATTTTGCGCGAGTGCATAGGGTCAACTCGTGGGTCATTGGCCCCGGTTAGAAATAGTATAGCCGGATAAGCAGCACCATTTTTGACATTATGGTATGGCGAATATGCGTAAAGTGCCCGAAACTGCTCAGGCTCCTTTACAGTGCCGAATTCAGGAATATTAAACTGGCCGTTAGGTGTAAGTTCCACTCGCAGCATATCATAGATGCCCACAAAGGACACTACTGCTCGACACAGCTCTGGGTGTTGTGTAATCATCGCGCCCATTAGCAGTCCGCCATTACTGCCGCCAGTAATAGCCAGTTTTTCAGGTCTCGTATATCCGGCCTCGATCATGTGCTGCATCACTGCGGCAAAATCATCAAAGACGTTCTGTTTCTTTGTAAGCATGCCTTCCTTGTGCCATTGCTCACCGAATTCACCGCCGCCACGGATATTGGCTTCTGCAAATACACCTCCCAGGTCAATCAAAATACGTCGCAGGGCGCTGAATCTGGGTGTTCTGTTGATCCCATATCCGCCATAGCCGGTAAGCAAGACGGGATTTGAGCCGTTTAGGATAATGTCCCTGCGGCGAATTATATTAATAGGAACTTTTGTGCCGTCTTTAGACGTTGCATATTCTCGGACAACTTCGCAGTCTGCAAAATCAACGGGCGACTGGTCAACCAAACTTGTTCTATCTGTCTTTGCCTTATCAGGATCGAATCTATACCAGGCTGGCGGATCAATGTATGAAGAATTACGGTAAAGAATGTTATCGTCATCCAGCGCAGCGATTTGTCCGATGCTGGAGACGGGCCTAATCTCAGGTCCGGTTTGTTTCGTCCCGTTGTGGTCAAAAACACGAATCTGAGAAGGACCTCCAAGCTGATATGTGACGTACAGACGGGTTTTTGTAACTACCATCGGCGGATAGCCGTAGAAGTCCGAAACAATCGTGTCATCACACTCAGGAATAATGACTTTTGCTTTCTCCAAGGAGCACTCAGCTAATGATAGCCATAATATCTTACCACGTGGCGCAGCGGCCCGGCAGATAAGGAACAACGTATCATTAGCACCGAAGGTCGCCTGCACTATTTGGTCATCGTAATCAGCTATCTGTGTCCATTGTCCTTGCGGCGTACGAATATAATGTGCGAAACGGCCGCTGTCACCGTACTGAACGGTTGCGAGGACACGATCGGAGCGCATATCAGCCTCAAGATTGATCTCTGCTATACGAGGAAAGTCTTTGCCGATCTCATAGCGATCTTCATTGGATGGCGTTCCAATTTTGTGGAACCAGACCTGCTGATAGAAGTCCATATCTTCCGGCGGACGTTCCC
>CAZVUF010000221.1:0-4489 GCA_964629355.1 uncultured Pirellulales bacterium
GCCAGTGCATTATATGACAAGTATCTCATAAGAAATCTGGAATATCCGCCGCTGGTAGTTCAGGCCTGGTTCCTCATATATCTTGTCCCCGTGCTCGGCGGTGTAATGCTGTTCTGGCTCAAGCGGCGAGAGAAAGACAGCCCGTTTGTGTGGCGGTGGAGCATCCCTGTAATCGCCGTTATGCTGATATTCGCCGACGTCCTGTACTTCAGGGCGATTACCTACACAGGCTCACTCATTTCGATTCTCTCGACCGTCCGTGCAAGCTGTGTGCTGGTTTCATTCCTCATCGGAGGGTTACTTTTCTGCGAGCTGAGGCTCAAGTCCAAGGCAATGGCCGTTGGAGGAATAATTGCCGGTACGTGTCTTATGTTCTTTCCCGCCTGAGGCGGTGTTTTTGAACTTACGGGTAAAGCAAAACGGCCGATGATTGAAACAGATTTTATCCGGCCTGGGGCATGATATAACCGAGAAGAGTTATCAATTCACCGTCTTCTGAAAAAACACCGACACCTCGTTCCCATACCCATTTTTCGTCGCCCTGAGCTGTTTGTATCCGATAGAGGAGCCGCCATGACCGCTTGTCATCCAACGCCTCCTCGACATGTTCCCGCATATAGTCCCTGTCACCAGGACATATAAAATGTTTGCCTTTTCTAAGAATTTTTTAAATCATTGGTATTACAAATCTTATGAATCTACAATTTTTGCGATTTTAAACGTTATTTAATCCTTGAGTTGTAGTGTGGTTGTATGGATTATCCTCACTCTTTTTACAGTTGTAAGGTCATTAAAATTTCAACGATTGTGGCTGAGATAAGATTTTGATACTATCGTAGCATTGAAAGGCTTAGTTGCTTAGCCAAGCGTTTAATATGGGAAATAACAGATAAGGAGTACCTGACAGTGAAAAAAACGAAAACTATTGTTATAATTGTTCTGACTCTGTTAGTTTTGATTGTGATATTGCAGAATACACAAGCTGTTGAAACTAAACTGCTACTTCTTACGATTACGATGCCTAAGGCACTGTTGATTATCATAACATTGCTGGTCGGTTTTGCCTTAGGGGTTATTGTAACAAGCCTATTGCGTGAAAATCCTCTATCGCACAGAGACAGTATGGATATAAAATAAAAAGGGAAAATGTAAGAAAAACCGTTGAATCCGAGCTGCATCACACAGAGCCTGTTAAAGTTTAGTATAGCATCTCACCTCAGAAGGATACAGAACGGGCGTAATTTTGAACAGCTTGTCCTCGCACGGCGGAGTTATCCCGTTTGGCGATTCAGTTCCAGGACCGGTTGTGATGCGCGAGTACGGATTCACTGTTGGGAACAGTTGCGAACAAGAAATGACCTTATTGGAAGGGAAGACCAATGGCTGATCCAAGGAAAATGTTGCCTATGATGCTGAAACACATCGGAGTTGCAGCCGACCACGGAGGGTTTGATTTGAAGGAATACTTGGTCGATAGGTTGCGCGAGGCCGGCTACAAAGTGACCGAATTTGGTAATAGCCAGCCGAAGCTGGATGACGATTATCCGGATTTTGTTATACCTCTGGCCCGTGCAGTCGTTCGCGGGGAGGTGAATCGCGGCATAGCCATCTGCGGCAGTGGTGTTGGTGCGAACGTTGTCGCCAACAAAGTGACAGGTGTACGCGCGAGTTTGATTCATGAAACTTTTTCGGCTCATCAAGGGGTTGAGGACGATGACATGAACATAATCTGCCTTGGCGGCCTCGTGGTTGGCCATGCGCTCGCATGGGAATTGGTCAAAACATTTCTTCAGGCTAATTTCAGCGGCGCCGAGCGATTCCAACGCCGCCTGGCAAAAGTTGCGGCACTGGAATATAATGAGGTAAAATCATGAAAGACAATCCTTTGAAAAAATTGGGAACGCTCGGTCAGTCAATTTGGCTCGACTACATCCGACGTGATCTGATGGCAAGCGGTGAGCTTCGACGTTTGATCGAAGAGGATGGACTACGAGGGATGACTTCGAACCCATCCATCTTTGAGAAGGCAATAGCGGAAAGCCATATTTACGACCAGGACATTCGTGACATAGCCCTCAAGAAAAAAGATGTTAAAGCAATCTATGAAGCTCTCAGCCAGCGCGACGTACAGAACGCTGCTGACGAGTTCAGGTCTGTGTATGAAAAGACTGACGGCAAGGACGGATATGTCAGCCTGGAGGTCAACCCTCATCTGTCGCATGATACCAAAGGTACAATTGAGGAGGCCCGCCGATTGTGGGCCGCACTGAACAGGTCCAACATTTTCATCAAAGTCCCGGCGACATCCGATGGTCTGCCTGCTATCCAGCAACTCATCAGCGAAGGAATCAATGTGAACGTGACATTGCTCTTTGGGTTGCCTCGTTATCGACAGGTTGCCCAAGCCTACATTGCAGGTCTCGAAACGCACACAGCTCAAGGCAAGCCAGTGAGACATATAACCTCGGTGGCCAGCTTCTTCTTAAGCCGTATCGACAGCATGGTGGACCCTATGGTGGAGAAATTCCTCAAACAAAGCGACAAGAAGACGGAAATTGCCAAGAAGGTGCATGGACAAGTAGCCATCGCCAGTGCTAAAATAGCTTATCAAATTTACAAAGAGATTTTTGGCAGTAATAGATTTAAGAAACTGGCTGACAAAGGTGCTCGCCCGCAGCGGTTGCTCTGGGCCAGCACAAGTACCAAGAACCCGGACTACAGCGATGTAAAATACATTGAACCGCTAATCGGCTCGGACACCGTAAACACGGTCCCGCTTGAAACCATCGACGCCTACCGTGATCACGGCGATCCGAAATCACGCCTCGAACAAGATGTCAAGGAAGCCAACTGGATAATGGCACAATTGCCGGAACTCGGGATCAGCATCGACAAGGTGACTGGGCAGCTTGAAGACGAAGGCGTAAAAAAATTCGACGAGCCATTCGATAAGCTGATGGAGACCTTAACAAAAAAGTCATCAGGGTAATTAAAGAGAAACCATCCCTGATGTCTGGTTATAATCCAGTGAAGATTCAAAATTGAGCAGGTGTCTAATTTTAATGGGTGCTAAGATGATAAAAAAAATAGGCAAACTATTCCTTCAAGGCCTGCTGGCAATTTTACCAGTGGCTTTGACAATATACATTCTTTACTGGCTGGCTGTTTCGGCTGAATCTATTTTAGGAAAAGCTATAAGGCTTGTTTTACCTGAAAAATTCTATCTGCCTGGAATGGGCGTTTTGGCTAGTTTTTTTGTAATACTTGCAATAGGTATTCTCCTGAAATTATGGCTTTTTAGAAAAATATTTCAATGGGGCGAAAATATCATTGAAAAAGTGCCCTTGATAAAATTCTTTTACAGCTCTATCCGGGATTTAACAAGCTTTTTTGATTTATCTAAAAATAAAGATTTTAACAAAGTTGTAATGGTTACATTAATCAAAGATGACATTAAAATCATGGGGCTTGTTACTCGTGAAGATTTTGAGGGTTTGCCTGAAAAAATTTACAAAGATGACAAGGTAGCTGTCTATTTGCCGTGGAGTTATCAGGTGGGCGGTTTTACAATTATGGTTTCAAAATCAAAGCTTGAACCTATAGAATTGAGCGTTGACCAGGCATTAAGATTTATGTTAACTGCCGGCGTTTCCACTGAAAAAGAAAAAGCAAATACACCACGCAAAAAGAAGGACGTTGACAGTTAACAACATAAATTTAAAGTTGAAGTCTATCTCAACAACATCAACCAGAATGTGGTTCGAGTAAAACTTTATGTGGATGGAATAAATGGCAGGAGTTTGGTACGGCAGGAGATGAAGCGAGGCCAACAATTGGCGGGCGCAGTAAGAAGTTACATCTACAATGCAATGGTATCAGCGACCCGGCCTGCGACAGATTATACGGCAAGGGTGATACCTAACTACGATAGTGTTGCGGTTCCTATGGAAGCCGCTCAAATACTGTGGCAACAGTAATAAACAGATCTCGAAGAATTGGTTTATTCGCAGGTTTGACAAATTAATGAAAGTGATAATATGACGAATACAAGCGACAGACAACACCGCTCTCTCTTAAAAAAAATAGCGCGCCGGGTGATGATAGAAAGAGGATTTTTCCCGGATTTTTCTCCTCAGGCGATTAACGAACTCAACGGAATCCACGGACCGGCGACGCGAACTGAAGAATCAACTCGCGATCTTAGGAACCTTCTCTGGTGCTCCATTGACAACGATGATTCGCGTGATCTTGACCAGCTTACCGTTGCCGAAACCATGCCCAACGGGGCCACAAAGATACTTGTCGCAATTGCCGATGTTGACGCTGTCGTCAAGAAGCAATCGGTACTTGACGACCATGCGCGGCAAAACACCACCTCGGTCTATACTGTTGCCCAGACGTTTCCGATGCTGCCAGAGAAACTCTCCACAGATCTTACCTCTCTCAACTATGAATCAGACCGCCTTGCCATCGTCATTGAAATGGTTCT
>CAZVUF010000222.1:0-4485 GCA_964629355.1 uncultured Pirellulales bacterium
TTTGCCTTTCTGTCACCGAGGCGTTATGGAAAGGCACACCCGTTGTTGCTTCAAACGTCGGAGGCATACCTGCCCAAATTGAAGACGGCAAAAATGGCTTTCTGCTCGAACCGGGGGATGTAGAAGGATTTACTGACAGAATTATCCACCTACTTAATGATCCTGATTATGCTAAAAACTTGGGTGAAAAGGCAAAGGGAACCGTCACACAAAAGTTCCTGATAACCCGCCTCCTCTCGGATTACCTCTACATGTTGAATGCTATAATGTGTGGCTAACTTACCAGGATTATTTCAGGCCAGGCAAAGTGTAGTAGATAGTACTTAACCTGATAGACACACTCCCTCTGATTGTACATTTCGATTTCACATTTTTTCATTAACACAATTCTACTAACTTCTATTTTCCAAAGGAACGGGACTGCGCTCACCATTTTTAAACTTGTGGGGATTGGGTGATCTGTCTTGTCAACTCATTTAGCAATGCGTGCATCTTCGGTTCAGAGTTTTTAGCTTGGTTTATCTTGCTGCAGGCGTGCATAACAGTAGTATGATCACGGCCGCCCAGATGGCCACCGATCTCCTCCAGGCTGTGCTTAGTCAGATTCCTGGCTAAATACATACAAATCTGACGTGGCTCGGTAATACTCTGACTGCGCTTCTTGCTCTGCAGGTCCGCAAGACGAACATCAAAATGCTTTGTTACCACCTCGATAATATCACTGATATTTATCTGTTTGGATACTGATTGAATCTGTCCGTGCAATGCTCTCTGGGCCGATTCGAGACTGATTTGTTCGCCATTGATAACAGCGAGCGCGTAAATACTTGTCAAAGCACCTTCCAACTCCCTGATATTCGCCTGCACCTTATGGGCTACGTATTCAGCTATCTCATCGGTTATATCAAGGCCTCGTATATGAGCCTTTTTCTGCACGATTGCAACCCTCGTCTCAAAGCTTGGCGGATCGATTCGGGCAACCAAACCCCAGTTAAATCTGCTGATAAGACGTGCTTCGAGAGACGGTATTTCAGCCGGTGCACTATCGGCACTGAGAATAATTTGTTTGCCATTATTATAAAGGGCATTAAATGTATGGAAGAACTCCTCCTGGCTTCTCTCGCGTTCACGCAGAAACTGAACATCATCAATTACCAATGCATCAACGGTGCGAAACTGGCTTTGAAAACCAGCCAAATTTCCCTGCTCGATTGCCCTGATAAATCTGTTGATGAACTCCTCACAACTTAAAAGCTGAATCACAATACCATTAGCTCTGGATTGGGCCTCGCAACAGACAGCGTGTAAAAGGTGAGTTTTACCAAGACCAGAATTACCATAAAGAAAAAGCGGATTGTATGTACTGCTTAGAGATTGACTTACCGCAACACAGCTTGCGTGCGCCAGACGATTGCTCGGACCTACTACAAAATTATCAAAGGTATAATCAGGATGAAGTTTAAGCCCGGATTCAATGCGTTGACAACTCTGGGCAGACTTCTGGTGACTGTCAACGTGAAAATCCACGGTGACAAGATGTCCGGTTATTTGCTGAGCGGCCCGCGTGAAACTATTCTTACAATTATCCTGTAAAAACTGAACGGTTGCTTCATCCGGACAGCCTATTCCGAGTGAGCCACCATCCAAATGTAAGACCGTCAGCTTGTCGAACCACTTACGGGCGTTGGCCGGGTCAAGCAACTTCGTCCGCTCAAGTATATCAGCAAAAATTTCTTCAATCTCATGAGCTGCCAAACCATCCTCCTTTATGATTCTGCGCTCTATACAACCGGCAATAACCCATAAGCAATATCCTTATCCACAAGGACTTATTTCGCAAATTATAACAAAACAGTGTACAAACTTTCAAAGAATAAATGGGTCACTTTATATGTTTGAACATTCCCTCCCCTTGAACTAAATGTAATTAGACCCACGCTTACAGGTTTGGGGCTATAACAGTATTTGAATCTTAATCGGAATTGTCCGGTTTGTCAAAGAAAAAATGGCTCAATAACAAAAATACAAAAGAAAACCTCGAAATTAAATCTCTGTCGAGCTTGAAATTTCGTCAAATGCCAGTACCATAGAAAAATTAGAAACTAAGATGAAAATATCAAAATTAAGGATATCGTTGCCGCATAGCGGCAACTCCACCATTTTAATTTTTGCTTTTTGATATTTGATTTAAAGCATTATGGGAATATTCTCTAAAACGGCTGGATATCTTAAAGAAAGACTAAGTAAAACCCGCAATAAAATCAGCTCTTCACTTTCATCGGTACTGCGATTGGGCAGAAATATTGATGATGCGCTGCTCGATGAATTAGAAGAAACACTAATAAGCGATGATATCGGCGTAGAGACAACAGACAAGCTAATATCTGAGCTGCGCGAAGCTTATCGCAAAAGGCAAATCGCCAAAACAGACGATATACTGCCGTTTCTTAAAGAACATATGAAAAGCTATTGGCCGCACCGGGACAGGCAATTACACTTTGCTACAAGCGGGCCTACTGTTATCCTCGTTGCCGGCGTTAACGGAACCGGCAAAACCACAAGCATCGCCAAATTAGCATACATTTTGAGTCGGAACAACAAAAATGTCATCGTCGCAGCTTGTGATACTTTCCGAGCCGCTGCCATAGAACAGCTAACAATCTGGGCCGAACGCATCGGTGTGCAAATCGTAAAGCACCAAATCGGTGGCGACCCAGCGGCAGTAGCTTTCGATGCCTGTGAAGCTGCTGTAGCAAGAGAAGCAGATGTGCTGATTCTCGACACAGCCGGACGATTACACACCAAGAAAGACTTAATGCAGCAACTAACAAAGATTCGCGACGTGACAGCCCGCAAGATTCCCGGCTCGCCGCATGAAGTTCTAATCGTTCTGGATGCCACTACAGGTCAAAACGCGATTGCTCAAGCTAAGATATTCACTGAGGCGATAAACCTCACCGGCATATTCTTAGCCAAGCTGGATGGCACCGCCCGCGGCGGAATTGTTATCGCCATCAAAGACCAGCTCGATATACCGGTGAAATTCGTCGGCCTGGGTGAAAAACCGGAAGACATCGCCGAGTTCGACCCCGACAAATTTGTCGAAGCTCTATTTGATTAATTCATATCCTTGGGTAATTTCCCAAATAATGTGTTTTGGGCAAACCGCCGGTTAGAGGCATCGCATATTCAATAAAGGCTTTGGTAACGCCATTGCCCTCAGAGTTAATAAATTCGTCAGGCATAGATTTCGTCTTCTCGGCGACACTACTAAGCTCCGTACGGAACAGCTCAACTGCATAATCTTTTCCGTTGCCAAGCCGTTTTATTGCTACTGAACCATTATCATGCTCCATAGCGAGCTTAACTGCCTCTCGCCCGCACCTGCGAGCCTCATCGACATCCACAGCAGACTGCAAACCGGCAAAGCTTCTCTGCAGATAGCCAAAAGTATCGGCGCGAACACGTTTTACCTTAAGGTTATCTTTAACCTGCTGCGCAAGAAAATCAGCTAAAGCTCCCGTGCCGGAAAGCTGAATGTTGCCATGCGCATCCGTTTCAACACCTTCCTTCAATTTTTCGGCCCAGACGATACCGTCGGCGTCGCAAATTCCCTCGCTGACCGTGATAACGCAGCGGTTAAGTTTTTTATAGACAGCGTCAACATCGCTGAGGAACTTATCCATCGAAACTGGTCGTTCGGGCACATATACCAAATGTGGGCCATCATCATCTCTGGTCTTACCCAAAGCGGTGGCTGCGGTCAAAAAGCCAGCGTGCCTTCCCATAATCACGTCGATCTTTATACCCGGCAGGCTGCGATTGTCCAAGTCGTCACCCATAAGCGCACAGGCCTCGAACTTTGCAGCCGTACCAAAACCAGGGCAGTGGTCGGTAACAAGCAAGTCGTTATCTATCGTCTTGGGAATGTGAAACGCTCGAATGTCAAAGTTCTCTTTATCGGCTATCATGTTGAGGATATGAGCAGTGTTGGCCGAGTCGTTGCCTCCAATATAGAAAAAGTATCGGATATTGCGATCGGACTTCTTGAAAACATCAAGAATTTGAGCACAGAATTCTTCGTTGGGCTTTTTCCTGCTGGAGCCAAGAGCAGAACATGGCGAAGCCGCTACTTCCTTCAGCGTATCGGCTGAGAGCTTTTTCAAATCGATGAACTCATCTTTAGCCATCCCTTCTACAGCGTGAATCGCTCCGTATAGATTCTCGATTTCCGGATGTTTGTGAGCTTCTTCGATAACGCCGACTAAAGACGCATTTATCACACCTGTCGGCCCGCCGGACTGCCCTACTACTGCATTTGCCTTCGGTGCTTTTGCCATCTTATATGCTCTCCATAAAAATTGCTGCCGTTACTATCACGAACAACGAGATTATACACAGCCAATTCAAAGACACAAGGATAATTGGAAATTGGCTTTGATTGGGTTTGTTTTCACCAAGTGTCCAGTGCAATTTTTTCTCATA
>CAZVUF010000223.1:0-4442 GCA_964629355.1 uncultured Pirellulales bacterium
TGAGAGAAAACGCCCGCTCGACCGGCAGTCGAAATACGCCGCTGGTTTCCTTCGGCTCGATAGAGCCGACAAGCTCTTTAAGTGCCTCATAAAAACCATCGAAGCCCTGGCCGGTTACGCTGGATATAGGAAGAATCGGAGCATCCTCCAAAAATGTCCCCACAAGAAACTCTCTGACTTCAGCGGTTACAGTTTCCAGCCGGCCCGGCTCGATACAATCCACTTTTGTCAAAGCTACAATACCATGCCTTATCCCAAGCAGCGTAAGAATATCAAGATGTTCACGCGTCTGCGGCATTACGCCATCGTCAGCAGCGATCACAAAAATCACGCCATCGATACCGGTCGCACCGGCTACCATTGTTTTTATGAAGTTCTCGTGGCCTGGGACATCAACAATGCCTATTTCCATATTCGAGATTGTGCATGGTGCGAACCCAAGCTCGATAGACATTCCACGTTCTTTTTCAATCTTTAGATGGTCGGTGTCACATCCGGTCAGCAATTTTATAAGTACGGTTTTGCCGTGGTCAATGTGACCGGCAGTACCAATTGTGATATTAATCTGCGATGTGCTCATGGTTCCAATTTTAACCAAGAATTCCAGTCAGCGCATCAATAAGTATCCGGTCATCTCCTTCACGAAGAGTTCTCGGATCTATAAGGACCACATCGTTTTGAATGCGTGTAAAAATCGGTGTGCTGTGCCGGCGAAGCTGCTGAGCAAGTGACTCAGCACTGATTTTATTTGCCTTTATACCTACTAACAATGTTGCCAGGTTTTGCGTAGGTAATGACCCGCTTCCCATCTGTGAGAAACCAGAGATAGTTGTAATGGTAGCATCCGAAATACTTTTGCTCAGTCGTGAGGCTATGCTTTTAGCTTGCTTAGTAATCTCAGCTAAATCCCGCCTGAGCATCTGTAAGGTTGGGACTTCTTGAAGGGCAACAGATTCATCGAGAAACAGTTTCAAAGTCGCTTCAAGTGCCGCAAGCGTAAGTTTTCCAACGCGGACGATCCTGGCAAATTGGTTCTTGCGTATAGCTTTTATTAGTTCAGCTTTACCAAGAATTATTCCTGCCTGAGAGGCACCTATTAGCTTATCGGCACTTGAAGTGACAATGTCGGCCCCTTCACTAATGGATTCGGGCAGTGTTGGCTCAGGTTCAAATCCAAATTGTGAAAAATCGATAAGAGCACCTGCTCCGACATCGTCAATCATAACAAGTGAGTGCTTATGCGCAATCTCAACAAGCTCTTCAAGCGTAACTTCCGAAGAAAAACCTTGAATCTTATAATTGCTCGGATGCACACGTAAAATTGCAGCGGTATTTTCCGTAATGGCGTTTTCATAATCGTGGGGATGCGTCTTATTGGTAGTACCAACCTCTACAAGTTTGGCACCGCTAAATGCCATAACCTCCGGCAGGCGGAATGAACCGCCGATTTCAACTAATTGGCCGCGAGAAACTATAACTTCCTTGTCTTTAGCAACGGTATTTAACACAATAGAAGTAGCAGCGGCATTGTTGTTGACAACAGTAGCCGCTTCAGCACCTGTCAACTGCTGCAAAAGCCGCTCTATATGCTCATCTCGTTTTGAGCGCTTACCGGTTTCAACATCCAACTGTAATAGCGAATAACCCGACAATTCATCTTGAATTTGTCGTAGTGCCTTTTCGGGAAGCACTGCTCGACCAAGGCCGGTATGCAAAATAATGCCAGTTGCATTTACAACCTTGCGGTAGCACGGCTTCGTAAATTCGCTCAGGCAAAGTTTGGTATCAACTATAACTTTTTGATAAATTGCGTTTTCATCCATTTCGGACGTTGCTGCGTTAATAAGAAACTTTCGAGCTTCGTCAACTGCCTTGCGTATCGAATCGACCACTACCTCTCTGCCAACATTATTGATATAGCTTTGCAATTCCGGTTCTTTTAAGAGAGCATCTACCGAAGGCAGCTTCCGCAGTAATTTTTCATTTTGATTTGTCATAAGTTTCCATGCAAAAGATTCAAAGAAGACAGGGCCAAAATCAAAGTTCGCTCTTTAGCTCTTGATTTTTCATGCTTTTATAAGTTATTCTACATTATATAAACATAAAAGCAAGCGGTTATTAAGAGGTATCGGAAATGATAAATACGGAAAGACGAAAACGGGTTATGCAGCGCTCCATAAAGCTCGGACACTGCATTTGCGACCCTAAACAGCCATGTCCCTGCGACCTTTTCAAAGAAAAAAATATATGTTTGTGCGCCGGTGAGCGGCTTGAGAGTCCGACCGGGCCGGTGCAGTTAACAAAGCTCGTTGAAAAGGCCGGTTGCGCTTCCAAGATAGACCAGGCGTTTCTAAAACAGGTCTTGAAAGGTCTGCCTGCTATTAATGATCCTCGCGTTCTTGTCGGTGTACCTGCAGGAGACGATGCCGGTATCTATGATATGGGCGATAACCAGGCATTGGTCCAGACGGTCGATGTGTTTACACCTTCTGTAGATAATCCTTATACGTTTGGACAGGTTGCGGCAGCCAACTCAGTAAGTGACATATACGCTATGGGCGGAACACCGATGACAGCGCTTTCGGTTATCGGATTTCCTGCTCGCAAGGTTCCTGATAATGTAATGAACAAAATCCTCTCCGGCGGCATAGATAAGATGAAAGAGGCCGGCGTCGCAATCATCGGCGGACACAGCATCAACGACCCGGAAATCAAGGCCGGCTTTGCCGTCACCGGCTTAATAGACAAAGATAAGATAATCACCAACGCCGACGCACAGCCGGGCGATGTGCTCATCCTGACCAAGCCGCTCGGCACAGGGATAGTAGCCTTTGCCGCGCAGATAGGCCGGGCTAAAGCAGAAAGTGTCGAAGAAGCAACGAAATCCATGACCACGCTCAATAAAGCCGCCTCGCAGCTAATGGTCCAATTCGGCGCACACGCGTGCACCGATGTGACAGGCTTCTCCTTGTGCGGCCACTTAGCTGAGATGGCTTTATCAAGCGGCGTCGATGTTGAAGTAATCTGGGACGATGTCCCCGTATTCGACGGAGTGCTTGAGTACGCCGCGGCAGGAATACTGCCGGGAGCTGTCGAGCGAAACAAAGAATCATGCGGCGAGCGGATAGTCGCCGACAATTCTCTCCCACAGGAAATGATTGATATATGCTATGACGCACAAACTTCAGGAGGACTGTTGGTCGCCATTTCGGAAAAGAAAGCTGATAAATTTCTGAAAGCCCTACATAATGAGGGCGTTTCCACCGCTACTGTCATCGGCAAAGTCACCGGGAAAGGTTCAGGCCTTGTTCATATCCGCACAAGCGGTCGGCGTCAGATACCCTTAATAAAAACAAGTACGAAGGACGAGGGACAAAGGACGAGAGACGAGGGACGACTGTTAGCTTCCACTGAGCCGGAAAGTAAAGAAGTGCCCTGCTGTGCCGATGCTGTTAGCTCTGCTAAGTCGGGTACGGGTGAAGGCTCTGAAATTCATCCCTCAGGGATTGATAAGATTAAGGCCAAGTTCGTAGATTTTTTAAGCTCAGCCAGCTCACCTCATGGCTTAGATGCTTATACCAAGCAGGCTATAGCTATTGCGCTATCGGTAGCTACGCGGTGTGAGCCGTGTCTGAAAATGCACCTTAAAAAGGCCAAAGAGAAAGGCTTCACCCAGGCCGAGATTGATGAGGCCGCCTGGATGGGCATCAGCTACGCCGGCTCACCAACCATGGCCTTTTACGAACAACACAAGAACTCGTAGGGTGGCGGCTTGGCTCTGCCACAAGTACCCCACCATTAATTTCTGATGGATGTGAAATTAAGATAGTTTTTAATAGATACCGGATTGAAGATATAGGAATCCCCTGTAAATAAGTTGTAAAAAAAGATATGACCCTATTAATCCCCTGCCTTGTTCACGTCTGCAGCTTTGTTCACGGTTTCTACCTTCTCTGCGTCAGTGGCCTTGGCCACCTCGACCTCATAGACGTGAGTCGGGCCGAACAGATTGGAGCGGAAGACGATCCACTTGCCATCGGGCGTGAACTGGCAGTTCGGCTCCAGCGAGTAGTTGTGCTTGGCCAGGTTGACGAGCTTCTCAGACTCGAAATATCCGCTGCGTATTAGAGTATTCGGGTCGCTGGCGCCGCCGGTCACCGGCGGGATCACGTGCGGCCTAAAGAGGTATATCCATTGGCCGTTGTCCGGTGCGGCCACGCTGTTGGGTCCGCCGCCGTCGCCGCAATAGAGCGTCTGATCCTGTGAGATGTTGAAGTGCACGGACCACTCGTTCTTCTGCAGGTTGTACCACGTCCGCGTTTGGGTATCGATGTCGTAGCGACCGACCCAGAAAACATGGCTGCGTGGCGTCTGCAGGTCATATAGAATACTCTTGCCGTCCGGGCTGAAGAACTCGTGGCCATTGATTTGAAAGTTCATGA
>CAZVUF010000224.1:0-4386 GCA_964629355.1 uncultured Pirellulales bacterium
CAGTCCCCGGACTTAGGTTCAGTTCTTCCGCCAGTTTTCTGATAGTTGGCAGATGGTCGCCAGGCCTGAGGTTATTAGTAGCTATTTGTTTCCTAATCTGGTCGGCAATCTGTCGGTATATTGGCAGACTGGCCTTTTGGTCTATAAAAATGCTACTCATAATATATCCCATAACTTGTATTGTTATAAGTGTAACAATTAACCTCTTTATTGTCAATGTCTGCAAAGTCGGTATCTGGTGACCAATTTTATCGTACGACTTACCCACTAGGAGGATTTGTATTTTATAATATTGTATAGAGGAATAAACTTGACATAGAAATATCTATAATTATATAATACATTGCGTTTTAGCATAGACAGTCATCAACGAGGAGACTGTAGGCTATTTAAATAATTTGTAGAGTAATACAGGAAATAGGTTTTTCTCCGAGCCAACTCTCCTAAAGGCTCTACCCAAGGAGAGTGGCCATTGGGCAACGCTAGAAATGGCGTTACCTCCCGTGTTTGGAAAGGAGATAGGTGAGAGACCGCGTTCGACGCAATAAACTACAGCTTATCCATGTGATATATGGGCTTAAGCTTGCCACCTTAAAGCTGGTAGCCAGATGTTCTCTCTCTATTCTGCTAGGTTTCTGCGTCTTTGTATTTGTTACTGCAGCACTGCCTTTTAGTCCAGCGCTGGCGGACGGAACCATGGAATTAGACCCCACCTCCGGGCAGGTGGGGTCAACAATAAACTATACTCTCAGTGGCTGGACACCGAATGCATATTATTACATCTGGTTCGATAGTAATGGCAACGGCTCCAGAGATTTAGGGGAGCCATACAGGAATCGCAGGCTAGACAGCTCGGGTGGTGACACGTATGGCCTTCTGGTGCCGCAGGTGCCAGCTGAAGATTACAATGTATGTTTTGACCTAGACCGTGACGGCTCTGTTGATGCTTCAGCTACCTTCACAATCATCGGAAAACTGATTTTGGTGCCTACCTCCGGGCCACCAGATACGAGCGTAGTTGCCTCAACCAGCAGTAATGGTTTTGCCGCAAGCTCCAGCGGATATATCTGGTTTGACATCGATAACAATGATGTCGTTGATGAAGATGAACCCCAAGCGGCGGTAACCACCAAGGCTAACGGTACAATCAATACGTCAGACAGCATCTCCGTACCGCTGGTTCCCGCAGGCACCTACTCGATAAAGATAGATATACTACCGGACGGCAGCGTGGACGCTTCCGCTCCGTTCACCGTTAACGCGGCCATATTTTTAGATCCTGACTGGGGAGTGATGGGAACAGAAACAGTCATCACGGTTACTGGGGGCGGTTTTACCCCAAATACTTATGGCTGGGTCTGGTTTGACAGCATTAGTAACGGGGTAAGAGACGAAGGCGAAGAACCGCAGATAGATGTGACCACCGCGGGCGATGGTACAATACCCGACGGTACCATCCTGACCGCACCAACATTGCCACCAAACACCACCAAATATGTTCTAGCGGATATACCGGAGGGAGATACTATCGAAGCTTCAGCGAGCTTCAGTATACCTAAAACCACAACCTCTCTCACCGTAACCAAGTACGATGCCTATGGCGATGTCGTCGGCACCCCCGTAACCGTAACCTGGGACTGGATGAGGGACAACCTGCCGAAGTATGGCGACGGCGTAACGCACTACTACCATCAAGGCCCCACTTTTGATAATTCCAGTTTTGATGCACTATGGAACCCTGACGAGAATTACAATGTGGATACCCGGGACTATGGGGCAGTCAAGGGAACCGATGTTAAAGACCTGTGTGAGCTTATCGGCGGGGCCTCACCTGGAGACACGATCAATATTGTGGCTTCTGATGGCTTCGATAAGACGTTTGACTATGAAGATATCTACTATCCCGAGCCCGAGCAGGGTAGGCTGATAGTCTGCTGGGACAACGCTACCTATGGTGGTGATGTGCCCGCATATGATACCGGCATGCGCCTTGTCTTCTTTGCCGATGATAGTGTAAATCCGTGGCACTGGAATGTCTTCGGCGACTGGAATATGCACGAGACTCTACCCGCGTCCCGCTGGCACTTCTACGAGGATGACGATGAAGGATCGTTACCTTCCAGCAGCGGACTATCTGTACAGTATGTCTACAATATCGAAATCTACGAGCCAAATCTGGTTTCGTGCGATGCTTCAGGGAACCCGAAGGATGACTTCAATGCCGGTGAAACGGTCTACGTAAAGGGCATGGGGCTCGCCGCTGACACCGAATACAACATCTGGATTCAGGACGAGCCGGTGCTGAAAAAGCCGCTGGATGATTTAGACCGCCCCAGCGGCACCTATGTTTTCAATGCGTCAAATGACCCGTCAGGCGGGCAGGAGACGGTGACCACGGATGGGGATGGTGATTTTGCCCCCCTGCCTATCTGGAGTGCTGTGGACGTTGCGGGTAAATATGACATCGTCGCCGATAACCAGGACACCGGCACGGTGGGCACTTTTGATACCACTGATTTCATTGATAAACCCGGCTGGGAAGGTTTCGCCGTCGAGGTGTCGGAATACATCTCCCTTACCGTTATCGACAACTTTGATGATAATGGCGTGCAATTCGGCGAGGCTAATCCGGGTGAGAACAACCGCCCCGCTGACCAAACGGATACGATAGGTGCTGTCACCATCGAGGTGGAAAATGAAACCAGCTCGGATGTTGATGTTTGGGTCAGGGGTGACAACTTCGAGGATGACGATGAGCATCTACTGGATGTAACCAGTGTCAAGTACAATGACATCAATGATTATGACGAAGAGAACGGTGCCAAAACCTTAACTATGAGTTATGCGGATTGGTATCCAGTGGCGGCGGGGCAGAGCACGACTACTCAGGTCTGGTACTGGATTTCCATTGAGGCTGGACAACCAGCAGGAAACTATACCAGCAACTTCTACTATAAGGCGGAATAATCGTTACCTCAGCGGGAGGGCGTGATTGAAGTGAATATTAAAAAGCTCATAACCGCCATGCTTGCCGGGCTGCTGGTAGTCCTACTTGTTTCGGGCGCGCCGGTAAAGGCTGACGATGAGACCGATGTCGATGCTGAGGTCGAGGTGCTGCCGGGGGGAGGCATCAGCTACGGCGCCAATGTAGTTGAGTTTCGGAGCGTCCTGTTTCCCAGATGGGCGCTGGGTGAGCCTGACGGGTGGGGTGCCTTTATTTTCCGTAATGGCTGGGTAAGCATTGAGCTTGAAAATAATGTTCCTGATGCCAGCCTGATAAGCATCTGGGCAGCTAATATCGGCTGGTGGCCCTCCAACATAAAAATATATGTGTCGGCGGATGGCAAACGATGGAAGCATATCGGTAATGAGAAGGTGACATCGGCGAACTTACTCAGATACGATTTCACCGGCAGCTTTGGCGACGTGAAATATATCAAGGTAGTCCGGAACGGGTGGCCGTGGTCATGGTTGCGCCTTGACGCCGTCGGTGCGGAAGGGGGTGATACAGGCTAGCAACAAATAGACAACAAACAGGGAAACGCACTTAAACAAGGCAAAACAAAGTTGAAAGGAGTTAGAAAGTGAAAAAAATCTTAATCAGTGCTCTTCTGGCGCTTGTGCTGGTGGCGGTAATGGTGGCACCGGCGATGGGGGCTGAGCAAACACAAACTGTACCAGCTTCCGTAACCGTTACCACGGTAATTAGCGCTACCATTACAGATAACGGCGATACCGGGCTGCTCTTCGGCGAAATGTCCAAGGGTTCTTCTAATCAAGCAGAGGCTGCCCAAGGTGCCAGTAACGGTGCCGTTACCATAGTGGTGGCTGCTGAGACCAGCGTTAACTGCAATATTCAGTTGAAGGCAATGGACTTCACCGGCACGGGTGGCACTCTTCCTATCACCAATGCCAAGTATAACACGACTAATACCGTTGGCACTGCCTTTGCAGCCGCAGATACGTACTATACCCTTGACACATATACTGTAGGAGATGGTCTAACAACGGTTGAGGCATACCACTGGCTCAGTATTCCATCCAATCAAGTCGCTGGTAGCTATAGCAGCACCTTCACGTATCGCGTCGGCGAATAGTACCTAATCGGAGGGGAAGATGAAGAAAACTTGCCTGTTATTACTATCAGCGGTGCTGCTGCTCCTGGTGCTGCCCCTGCCGGTACTTGCCGATGAACCGGCAAAATACAACTTCGCCAGCGCCCAGGGTAGTAAGGATCTCAACATCCCGCCCGGCCAGGAGGGAAGCGGCTACATCTACTTCTATAACATAGACGGCAACCGCATCACTCACATCACTCTTGAGGTGAGTGGGGTGCCGTCGGGTTGGGAGGTGACTATAGAGCCCCCGCTCGCCGAGACACAGGTG
>CAZVUF010000225.1:0-4366 GCA_964629355.1 uncultured Pirellulales bacterium
AGGCCAGGCGGTAGAATATGAGGTCGGACAAGGCCGAAAAGGCCCTCAAGCAACAAGCGTTCGCCCTTGCTGAACTGAATCAAGGCTTGCCAGGAAGCTTAAACCTATAGTCTCGCTAAAAAGCGGGACTTTTTTCTTTATCCGAAGTTTGACAATTATAAGTGACCTGAGATTTTGGATTTTGTGGGCTAATCAGGTTTTTTCATTTGTGTTCTGAATGTTTTGTGAGTAACGCATTTGTCTGCATGCGCTCTTTACAAAGGCGAAGCCGATACAAAGAGTTTTATTCATTTAATCCTGCGTTGCGCTTTATTTCGTCAACATCCAGCTTGAGAATGTAGTCAACCAGGTTTTGCCAGCTTCTGAAGAACCCAAAGCCGCCTTTGGTCATTTCCTCAATTGCTTCAGTTTTGCTCCATCCCTCTACGGCGATACGATAAATTGCGCACATCAATCCTGTGCGGTCGGCCCCTCGTCGGCAATGGACAAAAATAGGAGTATTGTTACTATCAGTGACAATCTTTAAGAAGCGGATAACATCTTTGATTTCAGGATTCCACGTTGTCATATTAATCTCCTCGTAATTTAGTCCGGCCTGTACTACCTCATCGTGGTCAGAGCGGGAGAACCGCAGGTTGACGACTGTTTTGATGCCCAATCTTTGTAACTTAACCATGCCCTCCGCCGTTGGCTGGGCACCACGGTACAGCTCGTCCGAAACCTTATGAAAATTCGGAACATCCGGCAATTCCAACCACTTCGCCCACTTCTTTTCATTGACGATGCCCATATTTGGCTCGTTCTGCCTGCTTGTATTGTAAAACGCATTTATCCCCGGTCGATATGTCTGAGCCAAATATACAGCCGCACAAGCCACTACGGTAAAGGGCACAAATATTCCAATGCAGCGAAGCATTATCACCTTTGCACTCTCGGATCTTTTTTCATTTCTCTGTTTAATCTTTGCCATTGTCAGTATCAAAACGATAATTTTTTATCGTAGCTCTTGTAAGTAACAGTATTTGTTTGCAGATGCTTTTGCAAACGTGCAGGAATGAAAATCTTAATGGAATCAGCTTGGCCAGTTCAAAATCTGTGCAAATATTTTCTGAAAAATCATCTCCGAGGATTTTTATCTTGTCCTCACCCGGGCAGCTTAAACCCATTTTCTTTGCAGTTTTGATAATCGGTACGTCTTCGGGCTTGATATTAACCAGTCTGGAACAAATACACTCCAGCGATAAAGGTTCGGTGCCGCCGATAAGATACCCAAGTGTTCTGTTTCTGCCGCGTATCGGTCCTGGGCCGTCCATTGCAATAACTGCATCAATGATTGTCAAAACAGGATTTAGGAATTTAAAAAGCTCGATCAGGAACTCGCAGAAATCGTTAACATTCCCACCTTTCTTAAAATGCCAGAGAGCTTTTCGTTTGCCGCTGACACAGCCGAACATATTCTTAACCGCAAATGTCACCAGCAACTGTTGATGCGTCTTGAACTTCGGCAGATTTATAATTTTGTCGGCTTGGAGCGCAATTGAGCTTATGCCGACCTTAATATTTTTAGCTCCTATCCGACACTTCTTTGGTTTGTCGAGCTGCTTTATCGGCACAGATAATTTCTTCAAGGGCTCTTCTAATTTCAGCGCTTTTGCGCAAGTAAACACGTTGCTCCAGGCCGGTGAGTCACCAACAAACGGTTTCGCCCCGAAATCTTTCAGCAACCGGGCTACCTCGATTATTACAGCAGGGTGGGTTTGTGTAGCATAACGATGAGATCTGGGAGCAATGAAATTGGGCTTGAGAAGAACTGTATCGCCCCGGCTTATGAACTTATCCAGCCCGCCTAAAAGTTTGAATTGCTGTTCAATCACCTCTGCAATCAGGGGCCGGCTGTAATCACTGCATTTGGTTAATGTCACTATTGCACTATTCATAAGCCCATCAATTACTCATGCCAATGCAGACTAATAGAAAAACTCTAACAGCCGGCTTTAGTTCAGGTTTTATACGTTCATTAGTGCCGGGAAACAGGCTGCCTTCTGGTTTGCTGAAGAACAGGCCATCCAAAGTTGTTTGACCTGCATTCGGCGGATTATATTTTTCCGGTCCAAGCACAATAAAATCGCCCGGGGCCATTCTCAGGCCAAAAGCAACAGAGGAAAAAGGAAACTCACGAGACTTTGCGCGAGTATATAATTGCGGGATCGAGCTTCTTGCTGGTACTGTAAAAACGGGATAGGCAACAAGCTCGCATACATCTCTTAAGTCGGGGATTTTTTCAGCTTTTATCCGAAGGCCGAGGATGCCAGGCCCAATAGCTACTCCATCTCTTCTGCTATTGGCGGCAATGTAAGAAACGTTTTGTTCCATGTTCAATCCTTTAACAATAAGGTCATTAGCCTGACCATCAGGAAGCAGCAGCGAAACGGTCACTATTTTTTGTCCACCAGCGGAACGCAGCAGATCATGTGTTCTATTCCACATCCGGACTCGGCCAAAGCGAACGACAAATGAATTGGCTATAAAGGCCTCGTGACTGTGGAATCGCAACGGTTCTGTATGCAATAATCCCCAGACATCGCTTACTTTTCCGGCGTTTTCAGCAGGTATTTCAAAAATATGGACGTCAAAATTAATCGTGTTTATCGTTGTATCGACTGAGTGGTCACCATGAGGAGGGGATATATCGCCGATTTTGACTTGCTCCTGTATAGGCTGAACTTGCTCTGGTTTCTTACAACCTGCCAAGCTCAAACTTAAGCAACCTAATACTGCAAATACAAAAATACGAATCATAAAGATAGGTTAAAAATTTGGGGTGCATTTGTCAATGAACAGCTCGATATTTGATACCTAATGTGGGTCTATGTTAATTTTCTTGACCTGCATTGTAGTTTTGTCTTTAATATGCACCGTTGTAAACAGGAAATTGAAATTTGAAAGGTGTTGAGGAATGAAAGTAAGCAAGCGAGCTCAAAATGTGCCGGTTTCGGCAACTATAGCTGTTACTTCGCGAGCCAAGCAGCTAAAAGCACAGGGCGTGGATGTGGTTGGTTTCGGAGCGGGAGAGCCGGATTTTGATACGCCAGATTACATCAAGCAGGCAGCTATAGAGGCACTAAAGAGCGGCAAAACAAAGTACACACCCGCTGCCGGAGTAATTGAATTACGAACGGCTATAGCCGCTAAGCTCAAAAAGGACAATAATCTTGATTACACGCCGGAACAAATCGTTGTCAACCTTGGCGGCAAGCACTCCGTTTACGAATCCATGCAGGCGGTGCTTGACCCCGGTGATGAGGTTATTCTGCCAACACCATATTGGGTGACGTATCCGGAGGCAATAAAGCTCACTGGCGCCACACCTAAAATCATTCAGACCAACAAAGCCAACAGCTACAAAATCACGCCGAAGCAGCTAAAAGGTGCTATCACAAAAAAAACAGCTATGTTAGTGATTAACTCACCCAGTAATCCCGGCGGATTTACATATACACCTCAGGAACTAAAAGACATCGCGAAGGCCCTTGAAGGTACTGATATAGTTGTGCTTTCAGACGAAATCTATGAGAAACTAATTTACGGTGATACCGAATTTGTAAGTTTCGCTTCACTGAGCGAAGATGCGTACAGCCGAACGCTGACTCTTAACGGTTTCAGCAAGGCCTTTTCGATGACGGGTTGGCGCTTAGGTTATACAGCCGGACCTCTGGAAATCATAAAGGCTATGGCACGCCTGCAAGACCATATGACATCGAACTGTGTGACCTTCGCTCAGTATGCAGCGATAGCAGCCCTCAGCGGCCCTGCAGAGCAGGCTATAGAAAAGATGAGAGTTGAATTTGAAAAGCGTGGCAAATATATGACCGAACGGCTAAATAGCATTCCAGGTATCCAGTGTCCTGAACCTACCGGTGCTTTTTATTGTTTTCCTGATGTTTCAGAGCATTATGGCCGAAATATTAATGGTGCGGAAATCAAAGGCAGCATGGATTTTGCACAGGCACTGCTGGAGCAGGCTAAGGTTGCCGTTGTTCCGGGTTTGCCTTTCGGCTGTGATGGCAATATCCGCTTGAGTTTTGCCTGCTCAATCGAAGATATTAGCAAAGGATTAGACAGACTACAAAAATGGCTCAGTCAGTAAGAAGCAAAAAACGCTGTGCCGAATCTGCTTCGCAGGGTGATGCTTCGACAGATTCTGACCAGGCAATAAGAACCGATAAACGCCGTGCTTTTTCTGGCTGGCCAATGATTTTGGCCTGGCTGGGAATGCTCATATTTGCCTGTCACGCCAGTACGCACATGGTTGCTGCCGGCGATACCTGGGTAGCCATGGCCTGCGGACGACACTTCGTCAAACACG
>CAZVUF010000226.1:0-4349 GCA_964629355.1 uncultured Pirellulales bacterium
ACTATGTCTGGGACATCCCCACCTTTTCAGCAAAATGAGTATTATGGCTTAAATCCAAAAGGAGGATATTGTTATATACTTCATTAACGGCTTCCCTTACCGTATATTCTTCTAAATCTATCTCAGTCTTTCGGGCTTCTTCTTTATGAGTTTTTACAGATCTGTAAATTTGTTCTGTTAAATCTTTCCTGCTGTTGAATCCGAGCGATTTGGGTAATTCAATTTTGCCCTTGGCCGGTGTTTTTGTCTCTGTTTTAATTTGTTTTTCAACATTGATGTAGTAAACTGAAAAATTGTATTCTGATTCTTTATCAACTCTACTGCAAATTTTCTTACTGATTTCGGCAACATCACGGACTAAATCATCTATTTTTGGCCCCCAAGCGTCATGATTAAAAATAGTAACCTGCGGATGAATTTTAGGATCGTTTTGATATGCCGGCGGCACTCGCAAACCTCTGCCTAAGACTTGTGCTATTAGTAACTTGGAATTAAACGCTCTATCCTCATGCGGTACAATCTGAAAAACATTATTTACATCCCAGCCCTCGGTTAGCATAGAAACTGAAACAATCCATTCCACGGGATTTTCCGGCTCATCAGTTAATCCCGCGTATCTCATAAAAGCACTACCCTATTCTTAATAAGTCCTGCCTGCCCTCGAACGTCGTAGTCGGGGGCGTATCTCATAAAAAATCAACCTAATAGAATTCTTTGCTGTCATAAGGATAATCCCTTTTCTTATCCATTCAAAGACAAATCTCACCCCAGTTTGTCTCGGCGTAGCTTTAGTGAAGACAGCTGGACCGCACAATGACCCTGCTACCTGTGACGTGGTTAATGTCATTTACTGCACTGGCGGCAAAAATTAATTATCAAACCTTCTTGATGTATAGAAAGCAATTCACTATCATGTTTTATTAAAATACAATTATCTTGAAGAAAAATGGCGATACTATTAGAAAATCAAATTAGTCTCATTAAAGACTTAAATAGGCAGCTTGAATCACATTTTTCCGGGGTTTTGCGCGTAGAACCCGCTTTGACCAGGAAGATTGTAAGTTATCAGGGCAACAAGGCTCGGCCTTTTTACAGGTGGTACAAGTATAAGGAGGCATTTTCATCTTCTTTGGTCGAATATTTCTTATACAAGTACAAAATCTCAAAAGGAATCATTCTTGACCCCTTCGCAGGAATGGGCACAACTCTATTTTCAAGTGCAGCTTTAGGATACGACTCAGAAGGTATTGAGCTGTTGCCGGTAGGCCATGAGATTATTACCAATAGAATTTTTGCCCAGTTTGAAATCAAGGATAAAGACATAGACATATTGGAACAGTGGAAAACCGAATGCCCGTGGAACTCCAATACTCAACCATACGAAGTTAATCAACTAAGAATCACGCAAGGGGCGTACCCTGAAGAGACAGAGATTAAAATAGGCCGGTATTTATCCGAGCTCGATAAAATAAATAACAAGAATATTTCAAAACTGCTTTTATTTGCAATGATGTGCATTTTAGAGTCGGTAAGCTATACCCGCAAAGATGGTCAGTACCTCCGTTGGGACTACAGGTCCGGAAGACGTAATGGCGAGAATACCTTCAACAAGGGAAAAATCTTATCCTTTGATAATGCAATCAGGAAAAAGCTGGAACAGATAATACGTGACATTAAAGTGCCGGACGAGAAGAGGCTTTTTCAGGAAAATTTACCTTTAACCGGCACTATTAGGCTCCATAAGGGTTCATGTCTAAGCATTTTGCCAAACATCAGCTCTAAAAAATACAAAGCCATTATCACCTCCCCCCCATACTGTAATCGTTACGATTATACAAGAACATATGCCCTCGAACACGCATTGTTGGGCATCGGAGAACAGGAATTAATAGACCTTAGACAGACCATGCTGAGCTGCACCGTTGAAAATAAACCCAAGCAACTTTCAAATATTTCCGAAAGCTATTCGAAGGTTAGCAGCATATTTGAGAATCAGGAATTACTGAATGCAATTGCGGGATTTCTTGAGGAACAAAAAGAAGCCAACAACCTCAACAATAACGGAATTCCCCGGATGGTAAAGGGGTATTTTCACGAAATGACTGCTGTTATATCCGAATGCTATCGTGTCTTGGATAACGGCGGGCTTTTGTTTATGGTAAACGATAACGTTCGTTATGCCGGGGTTTGTATCCCGGTGGATTTGATACTTTCGCAAATAGCCGAGGACATCGGTTTTAATGTCGCCAGCATACTAATACTCCCCCAGAACAAAGGAAACAGTAGCCAGCAAATGGGGGGGTTCGGCAGAAAGGCTCTTAGAAAGTGCGTTTACGTCTGGAGAAAGCCTTGACCGAATACAGAAGTCATATCAAATCATTCAAAGACCTTATAACTCCATATGAGGCTACACGCGCAGGTTTTATAGAAATAGCGTTAGAAAAAAATCGTAAAGCCTCTCCTTTTGTTGAAGAAGCCAGGGCATTAAGAATTATTGCCTCTGAGGCCAAAGAGCCGGCAGACTTGTTGAAATTAGATAAAATTTATGGCTCATTACTGACTGCCTCCGGGTTATCTGATAAAGCGCTTACACATCTCGCGAAAAAAGACCAGATTAAGGCTGTCCAAAATTTAATTGATAATTTTCTCAAGCCCGCCGGCAAAAAGTTTGTAGAGGAATTGGTTTATCGCTTTCTTTTAACGAGGGGCGATACACTGGGTGGGATGATGAGGAATATCGCCGGCGTTATCGGCGAGAGAAAATTTGCACGAAGCATCATTGCCATGCTTTCTATCCAGAAGACAAAATATTTTTGGCTAAATAAAGATAGTAAAACATGGATTGCAAATTCTTTAGATGATGCCGACATAGAAAATTACCTGAAAGGGCTGAGCTGGAAAAACAAGCTCGGTGATAGGGTTTTACTTTTCAACATCACAGTCCCGAACGTCAAGAAAAACGTCGATTTATGTTTGCTAAATTGTTGTCACAAAGACATTGAAAATCGTGGAAGTAATAAGCAGATTATTGCCTCCCCTGAATATTATATTGCTTTGGGCGAGTTAAAGGGTGGAATTGACCCTGCCGGTGCAGACGAGCACTGGAAAACTGCAAGCACAGCTCTTGACCGTATCAGGAAGGCATTTTCCAAAAAGAAAATGAAACCCAAAACTTTTTTTGTCGGAGCAGCCATAGAAAATGCTATGGCCAAGGAGATTTTTAGCCAGTTAAATCGCAAGATTTTGACCAATGCCGCCAACTTGACAAGTGAAAAGCAGGTTTTTTCTTTATGCAAATGGCTTGTTAATATATAGCTTCTGTAAAAGAGGTCGAATCCCCTGTTTATATAACCAAGTAAATTTTTTCGGGATGGGCCATCGCAAAATGCGCCTCACCTGAGGGCCACCTGCCAAGAGCGGACCGATTCTCTTTTCTAACGACCACCGAGCAATCGTTCCCGCGGCAAACAAATCTGCGATAATCGGCGTAAATCCGCAGTTTCAGTCAGTCCTGCGTTCGGGGTTCGGGGTTTGGATAATGACTCTTGCTTTGGCCATGCCAAAGGTTAAAATGAGCGCGGATTTGGAATGTTTGTTGCGATAAGCATTTGAATAAAGAACTATGGTTGTGGACGAATAGCCGGAAAGGAGAATTCTAATGGGTACAAGGGGAACTGAAATTGTAGGAATGGACGTAAAGAAGCTGCTCGACCTTCTTCAGCGGGCGTACTGCGACGAATGGCTTGCCTATTACCAGTACTGGCTGGGCGCGAAAATCGTCAAAGGCCCGATGAAAGACGCGGTGATAGCCGAACTGGAGCAGCATGCTACCGAAGAACTGAGTCACGCCCTGCTGCTGACCAACCGGATTATCCAGTTAGGCGGGACGCCGATAACCAAGCCGCAGGAGTGGTACAAGTTGACGAACTGCGGCTACGATGCACCGGAAGATGCTTATGTAAAAATCATTCTCGAACAGAATATCAAGGGCGAGCAGTGCGCCATCAGCGTATATCAGAAGCTGATGCAGGAAACCCAAGCCAAGGACCCCGTGACGGCCAACATGGTGCTTACGATACTGGAACAGGAAGTCGAGCACGAAGAGGACCTGCAGAGCCTACTCGAAGACCTTGAGCTGATGGTCAGCAAAGGCGTATAAGAAAAATCGACGGCCCGGCTGACTGCAAGGGCGGCGACAGGGAAGATATATTCAAGTAAGGAGACTCACCGGATGTTAAAGAAGGCGCTATTGGCTGCGTTACTGATAATATTGTTATTCAGTTTAACCGGTTGCCAGACCCTCCAGGGCATGGGCAAAGACATGGAGTGGGTTGGCCAAAAGCTGGGCA
>CAZVUF010000227.1:0-4309 GCA_964629355.1 uncultured Pirellulales bacterium
TCTGCAGAGCCAACGTCTCTAAAGCTGTTGCGAACCACTGTCGATCGTGCGTTTGGGAGGTATTGATAGCATTGATAAGCTCTTGGAGTCGCTCGTTTGTCACCGCACTTGAAGCGGCTAAGGTCTGAATCGCAAAGTCACTCAGGTCTCGGCGGTATTGCTGCTGAAGCTCGTTTTTAATTTGCGCGTAACCGCCTGCAAGGCCTACCTGCATATACTGACCCATCTCCTGGAGCAGGTTTTGGCGAATGGCAGGTTCGAGAGTTGCCTGGAGCTGCTCAATATCCGGCGCCTTCGGGGCTGAGAACCGTCCGATGGCATAGCCGGCTGTGATGAGTATAACCGCTGCCGCTGCATATTTAATCAGACCTTTTGTTATTTTGATTCTGTTAGCGATCTTTATCGTCTTGGCCTCTTCCTGAAAACTGCCATCTGTTTCGGTAAGTTTTGCAACGGTTGTATTTGTTAGTTCTTGTGGCGGGCCTGGCGGTATATCAGTATTTGCAAGGGCATCTATTGCCTTATCTAAAATGTCTTTGTGTTCTTCCACAATTACACCTGCCTTTCTTATGTAACAGCAGCCTTTTCAAGATGTACCCGCAGTTTTGTTCTGGTACGGTGCAGCAAAACACCGGCGGTGCTTATCTTAATTCCAAGCTCTTTTGCGATTCGGCGGTAGCTCATATTATTTAAATATCTCAGGCAAAAAATTTGTGCTTCCTGCTGGGGGAGTTGAGCCAGCGCTTCTCGCAGTCCTATCGCCAACTCCTTTGCTTGTACCTGCTGATAAGGTTCAACTTCATTGCTTGGTACGACAGCACAGTCAGCGGTATCAGTGCTGATATTCGGCCCACGCATTCGTTGACGAAGCCGATCTATCGCTCGGGCGGTAGCCAGCCGAATCAGCAGAGCCGGGAAGCTTCGCACAGGCTGACGACGTGAAATCTCCAAAGCACAAACAAACGTTTCCTGAAAGCAGTCAGCCGTATCTGTATGGTTGCCCAGCAGCCGGTATGCAGTTTTCCATACGATGGGGCCATGCTTTTTTACAACTACCTGCCAATCAATAACCTGCAAACTGCTCTCCTTCTGGATAAATCAGCCTTTGCATTATATTAGTCGAAACAGAGCTATTTTTATTACAGTTAACGTCGCATTTAATGCAAAACAAGGCGTTTTTTATTTGGCCTACCAATTTATTGGTGGGTTAAGCAGCTCTGTGATGGTTATTGTGTATGAATTTAGATATCAGTTTTATGAGCATCTTAAAATACTATCGCGGCGTAGCCGACGCTATCAGTGCTTGATGTGCCCATCTTATATAGCATTACTTCGTTACTGTTGGTGTGTGCAAGCAGCAGCCCCTTAGTTTTGCCGAGTTTTTTTGCCGCTGCAATTATTGCTGCCGCCGCACCTGGTCCGCAGGCATTGCCATTCTCAGCGGCGCTGGCTAATAGGCCTTTTGGATCCATATTCAAGGCTAAATCAATAAACTTTTGGTCGTTGACCTTGTCAGCCCACTCCAGTGCCTCGGCACCAATTCCCACCGGTACAAATCCGTAGCGTGGGCCGTAATGTGTTAAATCTGTTGAGCCGATGCAGATGATTGTCTTTCCTGCATTAGCGATAATGCCACCAAGGGCCTGGCCCATTGAGATAGCCTTTTCGCTCGGCGGGACAATAATCGGCAGGATTTGTGCATCGGGAAAAAGATACTGTATAAACGGGACCTGGACCTCGATACTATGTTCATTTTTGTGAGCCAATTGGTTTTTAACGGCAAGCTCTTTGTTTATCAGCTGGTCAGACAGGTCCTTATCAACCGCTATTTCTCCGAGCGGCGTCTCCCAGAAGTCGCTGTCGTCAAGGGCGGGCATTGGTCCGAAGTAGCCGTGAGCGGCTCCGAATATTATAAATGTTTCAACTTCTTTATTCTGCCGCTTTACGGCTGAAAAGACCATAGCTGCTAAGCCGCCGCTGAATGTCCAGCCGGCATGTGGTACAATACCGGCTGCGATTGTTTCGGGAAGCGGAACACTCAACGCCCTTGCCTCAAGACATTCTTCGATATCAGCTACACAGGCGTTACGGCTTCCCGCGTAGAACTGACCTGCAACAATTGGTTTTCTCGTTCGCATTTTGGCACCTATCACTTGCATTAGCGGCGCCGAGCCACTATTATTGATTATGGTATGGTTTGGAACCGCAAAATATTTTAAGCGTTTTGAAAGAAAAAAACAAATGGCATCTGAAAAAACATCATCTGCTCGCCATGGCGAAGTGTCAAATCGTAGCCAGGTGGCCGTAGTAATGGGCTCGGACAGGGATATGGAAGTAATGCGAAGCTGCATTGATATGCTTAAAGACTTTGGCATAAAACCGATAGTGCGGATAATCTCAGCGCATCGCACGCCGGAAATAGCTGCTGAATTTGCTCAAAACGCCGCGGAGAATGGAATAAAGATTATTATTGCCGCTGCTGGCATGGCTGCTCATTTAGCGGGAGCATTAGCCGCGCGTACCACACTGCCGGTTATTGGAGTGCCGTTAAACTCTGGGGGCGGATTCGGCGGGATAGATGCGTTGTTTAGCACGGTTCAGATGCCGCCGGGTGTGCCTGTCGCGACAATGGCGATTGGAAAAGCCGGCGCTAAAAACGCCGCTATATTCGCCGTGCAAATCCTGGCGCTGACGGACAAAGAGCTTGAAAAGAAACTGTTCGATTTCAAAAAGTCTCAAGAGAAAAACGTAATCGATAAAGATTCCTCGCTGAAATGAACGGAAATTTGCAAAAACGCGCGTTTTTTTAGCGGAAATTGATAAAAATTCAGTACTTTTTAAAAGGATCGTTTTATGACTTTCGATAATAACAAATCATCGCAGCCCCAAAGAGATGAAGCATCTGTTGAGCTCCTAAGAAAGCTCAGGGAGAAGCTGCTCTCTAACAATATTTCAACTGCGAGAGTGGCGGCTTTGAATCTGTCATGGAAACAAGAGGATGGCTTAGCGATACTGACGGAGGCATTATTCGGCAACTATCCAAGGACAGCTAAAAAGGCAGCAGCCTACGGACTGAGGAGTATGAATGGCAGAATGCAGAAATTGGCTTTGGAAGTTCTTGAGCAAGGGCTAAGACATCGTGACCGTACTACCAAAGCTGCATGTGTTAAGTCTATATCCCTGATGAAAGGTCAGGTTTCGGGGACAGGTTAAGAAATACAAGTCATTTTCAAGCAAGGAGAAACAGATATGGGCGATAAGGGGAAGAAAGATATAGGCAGAAGAGAACAACAGAAAAAGGCCAAGCTTAATCCAAAGGAAAAACGAAAATTAAAAAGAGAAAATAAGAATAAATAATTGACCAGTGGTGTTCACAGCCCGGTCGATGGGTTTTGACCCGGTTTATGCAGTCTGTATAAACCACAATAACCAGAAGGGACGGAAGACGGACAAAATAATTCCATATCTGAATACAAAACATCGAACGCCGAACATTGAATGCGCCTCGATAAGCGAATAAAATATTATCTTGCGGAAAAATACCAACTATCTCGTCTCGGCGAAGGCAGTAGCCGGAGCGGGGTAGGTACAAAGCCGTAGCCAGAAGGCCTCTCGCCTCCGGCGAAGCCTTTGGCGAAGCTGGGTAGCCGAAGCGGGATGGGTATGAAATGGTTGTTATAATTTATTGATGCTACTCTGCGACCCGTCCTCCGTAGCAATACTGCGGAGGGTGGAAGTGCTACGAAGCACGAGATTTCAGCCGATAATTGTATTAGCGATGCTGTACAATGATATTGTGGAGGGAAAAACTTTTGTCCTGCGGAATGGGGTTGGTATGTAACTATATAGGTGTTAAGATAGAGAGAATAAATGATTATAGGACGTAACATTTTGTTGTTGTTTGTTTTATTTTTGTTATAGGGGAAGGGTTGGTATTTAATGAATAAGAATATGCTTGCGGTGATAGATGGTTTGATCTATTGTGCAGTCGTTTGGCAGGTTGGCCTTCGTAAATGGGGGCGGAGATTGACTTATATCAAAATGAACTTCAGCCGATAATAGCATTAGGCATGCTGTACAATCATATTGTGGATGGGAAAAAGACAAGTAAACATGTTTTTTTATATACTAATCTTAATCTGATTATGTTTCGATTTTCATATTTTCTTTGTCAGATTTTATGGGTAAGGTCAAAGATCATTAATTTATTTACATATGATTTGAATTTGCGGAGTAATCATGGCGAATTATAAAGTTTTGGAAATTAAAGTTGATAAGTTACTTTTAGATTTAAATAATCCCCGACACG
>CAZVUF010000228.1:0-4270 GCA_964629355.1 uncultured Pirellulales bacterium
GCCATCCCATAACACATATCCGTCCGGCGAATGAAAGGTCGTATCCAGGACACCCAAAGCTGTCTCCACGGCAATCTCGAGGTTGGGATCGATAAACTGGATCTGGTTTTCTGCCTGAGCCGTATAGCAAAAAATTAAAGCAGGGATTAATAACAGGAAAACACTTCGTTTCATGTCCAGCACCACTCCTTTCCAAATCGTTGGCTCCAGTCTGCAAGATAAGATACTTTACCAGATGTGGACATCTCGGTAAAGCCTATTTTTCTCTCCTGCGCCAAGATATTGACAATAGGTTGATGACAAATAATAATTCAAAAGCTCGCAGGAATTGCAGCGTTCAACTTTTATTCATGCCTTATCAAAGAGATTGTAGCTTCACCGGCTGGTGGTTCTTCACTACTGACCACAGTAATCGTCACTGTGGCGACATTGGAGTGCAGAGCGCCGTCGAACGCCCTGTAGCTGAAGCTGTCGGTTCTACTGAAGCCGGGGTTCGGGGTATAAGTGAATGACCCGTTCTGGCTGTACGCCAGCAAACCATGGGATGGTCCACTGGATGCCTGCACACGCAAAGGGTCACCATCCGGATCTCTGTCATTGGTCAGCACTCCGGGAGCATTAACTTGGAGTATCCTACCCGCACCTATGGTGTATGAATCGTCCACCGCCACCGGGGGATTGTTTTCAGTAGGTCCATGTGTTTCCCTCTTGTACCAGAATTTGTTGCCCATCAGCGTCTTGCCCGCCAAAGGCACGACGTATACGATGTTTTCACCTGAGGCAGAGCCGCCTATCGAAAAAGAGCCATTAAATGTATATCCCGATTTGCCTTCGCATACGATAGTGAAGAACTCATAGCTCTGTTCTGTTTCGAGTCCATACCATCCATCTGAACCGGTTGTGTAACTACTTACTTCATCTCCCAGGATACTGCTTGAATGTGAACCATAGAGTCTTAGGGTCACGTTAGGCAATCCCTGTGCCGAGGGTGATTCACTGAGGTATTCGCCCTCATATACTCGCCCTGAAAGGAGCTCTGCGTAGCTCGCAGAGGTTAATCCAACAAACAGCAAAATTAAAATAGCCAGCCCGGAAAATATTGATTTGCGTTTCATTTTTCTACCCTCTAAAAAATGATGACACAACAGTATGATTTGACTGTATCTATAGTGAACAGACTCCTCGCGGAACTATGATGACCACTCCACATTTTTTATCGCCCTGCCTGACTCCAAAGATTTTAGAAATATAACGGCAAATTCCGATATATGCAATACAAATCCCTGAAATTCGTGCTTTGAATGCCTAAGCATGTTATTTTCAAGATTTATCAAAAGCTGCTGAATTGGCTTTAGTATTTTGTCGATTGGGGAACTGTCGAAATGTATGGTGAAAACTGCTTATTTAGCGGCAGCGGCATGCAGCGAGCTTCAAATTTCCTTGACAAGAAGTGGTTTTTAAGTTAATCTGGATAAATTCTAAGACATATAGGTTAGCGGTTATCTATGATGAAAATCAAAAGGGTGATTTTTACCATTTTAATAGCTTCTTTAATTCCCTTAGGGCTTTTACGCTCTCAGGCTATCGATACCCAAGAAATTGGAGAAGTACGCGAGAAGGGAGTGCTGAATAGCAAAGACCTGCAGATTATCGACAATTTTCTGGCACAGGCGATACAGGAATTACTGAAAACCAGAGATTTTACCTCTATTGCCAGAACTCGTACTGTTATTTTAAGCAATCAGAGCACTCAGGGGCAGTATGCCAAGCAGTTTTCAGAGTCAGCCTACAAATATATCTCCTTAGGTCTTAAGCAGGTGGAGACTCTGCCGCAGGAACGGCAATTTAAGGTAACCCTAAATCTTTTGATATTAGTTGACGGCCTCAAGGACCCTCGGCTGGCTGATTTGGCTATTGCTAAGCTAAAGGATGATAACAAAGTTATTTGCTATTGGGCGGTTCGCTGTATTACTAATCCGGGTTTGATAAGTAAGCTAAACCCTGCTGAAGGGGCTGATGGGCGATTGTTACGGCGTATCGTAGAGGAGCTTAAACAGATAATTGAAGCCGGTTCACCTCCGGCAGATGAGATATTAGCGTTGATTACTGAATTTACGGCTGATTTAAACCTTCCGGAAGGAGATGATTTATTAGGTCGAGTAGCAGATATAAGAATTAAACAGTATGCTGACTGGGCGGTAAAGTATGAGCTTTTAGATAGTGCAGTCTTAAAATCACTGACGAATAAAGTAACTTCCACCGGCTCAAACAAGCTCGAAATGGCTCGCCGTTTTGCGCAATTGTATTCTTACGCCATAGAGAGATATCTGAAAGGACAGGATTTAAGTGATAGCAATAAGCAATATCTGGCTTCGGTACTGGTTGAGACGGAGGATAAGTGTATTGGCAAACTGCTTGGCAGAGCGCAATCCAACATAAGAAGGGCAATTGAAGAGAGCAATATCTCGCTGCTAAGACAGGAATATGATAAATTGTTTGGAAACCAGGCAAAGGCGGGCGAGCTGACGTCGAAATTGGGTATTGATTACGGCACCGACGCCAACGGCAGGAAACGGATGGCACCGAAGCCACTGCCGGATCCGCCCGAACCGAAGCAAACCCCCAGCGAAACTGTGGGCTAAATATTTAATTCAAAGCCCTGCAGAATAGGGCTTTAACTTAGGACCTTAAAGTAAACAGTGGAGGTTTAATGAACGGTTGCGGAGGCCGCCGGTGGCGGGTCATATCTTTTATCTTTCTGCTGTTGTCGAATGTCTTTTTGCTGCAAGTTTTTCTATTGACGCAATTGGAAGCACGCGATGTGGGTTACTGGCTGGTATGGACATCTCGATTCGGTTGCAGATTCTGAATTTGCTAAAAGATTTGCAGAAAGAAAGCGGCGAAAATAAAAGACATCTTGTTACCTGCGGGAAATATTTATAAAATGCTCGACCGGAAGAGCGGAATTTGAGATAATATCTATTGATTTTAATATGCCAGGAGTGCTAATCCGTATGGATGAGAAAGTTAATGCGGAAATAACAAAGGAAAATGACATTACGGTAGTAGCCTTCACAACGGCAAGTATAAGTAATGTTGAAGGGATAACCGCTATTTCCGATAGTATAAAAGAATTTATCGACAAGAATCATCCTAATAGTCTGGTCTTTGACTTTGAGGGAGTAAAATTTTTCTCCTCTCAGGTGCTGGGGATGCTTCTGGATATCCGGGCTAAGCTTAAAGCGTATGATGGCAAAGTTGTGATTAGTGCGATAAATCCACGGTTGCACCGAGTTTTTAAGATAACGAATCTTGACAAGGTTTTCACTTTTTTCCCGAATAAGGAGAGTGCCGTTAAGGTAATGAGTACGGATTAGGTGGCATTTGATTGGAGAGACAAGGAATGTATATCGCGACACAGTTTTCGATTTTTATGGTTAATAAGCCGGGAGTATTGGCTCAGGTGCTCGGTGAATTTGCGCGGGCAAAGATTAACATCATGGCTATAACCATGATGGATTCCGTAGAACACGGCGTTATGCGAATAGTTTTTGTTGAGGCGGAGAAAGCCAGAGAGGTGCTGTTAAAACTAAATATGCCATATAACGAGACAGAAGTTTTATGTGTAAACCTGGCCAATAAAGCCGGCGCATTAGCGGCGGTTGCAGAAAAACTGGCGAAAAACCACATAAATATCGGTTACGCATACTGTACTGCAGGCGCAAAGGGCGGCCGTACGACCGGTGTCTTAAAAGTTGCAGATGTTAAGAAGGCGATGAAAATCCTCCAGCAAAATCCAAGGAGAGACAGCAAGTCACAACCTATAGTCAGACGTCCACAATCTTCGAGAAAATAACCGGGTTTTGCATCTGGTAGCAGTTGACAGGAAAGTTATGTAATGGATATATTATATTTTTTTGGTAGAAAACATGGGGCCGTAGCTCAATTGGATAGAGCATCGGACTGTCGATCCGAAGGTTGAGGGTTCGAGCCCCTTCGGCCTCGCTTTTGTAAAGCCTTGGAATCGCCGAATTTAATAGAAGAAATAGCGATTTGCCCTATTTTGTGCTTTTTTATTTAAAGGCTTTGCTTGATCGGCCACGAATTATACTAATTTCAAGCGGTAGTAAAATCACCATTTCATCAAGCTTTGTGACTATTACCTCATCTGCTTCAAATCGATAATCTTTTAGCAAATGTACCGCTTTGGTTAAGAACGATGGCATGCACCCCGAGGTTCACCCCGTTAGAAAATTTTCTCTTTTTCCAT
>CAZVUF010000229.1:0-4252 GCA_964629355.1 uncultured Pirellulales bacterium
GTCTTTTAACAACAGCCTCAATCCATTGACCGGTTTTATAGCTCATTAATTCACCTGGTACTTTTGATGGATCGATAATATAATTTTCATCTGTTAACCACTTTATCCGATAAGGATAAGATAACATTCCATAACTCACACAACCGATTTCACGTGCTTCTAAAGGTGTCGTTGTTTTATAATGTAGCAAATCAATAGTATTTGCCAATTTTATCCACTCATTGTACTCATCTTCTGTCATTTCAAAAGGTCTCTTGGAGTACAATTGCTGAAAGCGAATGTGTACCTGAAGCTTAAAATTATCGATGGCTTCTTCTCGGCTTGTATCGGAAATACCGATATAATTTAATTTTCCTGAATAGTTACGACATTCCCATTTCTTATCAATAGGATCAAAATATACTTGTGTATCAATTGAAGAAAGCAGTCTATATTTTGTGTCGCCGACCTTGATTTCCATTAGAGGATAAAAATTGCTAGAATTCATTTTAGCGTTAATTTCTTCACGGTTGTAGAATTTATCCTCTGTTGAAATGTAGTCAAAAGATGTTAGTGAGTTATTTTCTTTCAAAAGCATTATTACTCCAAGTTTCTAAAAAGTTCTTTTTTAGCTTTATCTGTAAAGGTCTCTTCAAATCTTTTCCTGAGATCTGAGTGTACAGTATCAAACCAAAGTTTAGCTTCGCAAGTATTTTTTGGTGTAGAGCCTTCGTAAGGTGTGACATGCCAATCCATTTGAAATTTAAAACTTTTAACATCAGTACTTGGAAAAGTCAGTAAAGTAAAAAACGTTAGACCGTCTTTACAAGACTGTGGCAAAAGAAGCTCTAACTTAAAATTGGATAAATCACCAAACGAATTACTTGTATGGGGATAAATTTTAAAATAATCCTCCAATTCTATTTTTTGATTTTCCGACGGAATGGTAATCACATCGCGGTAATGCAAGCATACGGTAAGCAGTTTTTCGATTTTCCGGTAGTTTGAATACTTTTCCAAAACTTCGAATGCTTTGTTTCGCATATTATCATATTTAAGCCAATCCCCCTTATTTATTTGATTAAAAATCAGAACGTTTCTGCCGGCCTGAATACAGTATTCACCATTTTTTGAAAAGGCTTTTATTCGATTAAATGATTTGTCAGTTTTTGAAAAATCCGGTTCGCCCTTAGAGTTGACGCTTATACGAGCAAAATATTCAAAATTTTTTGGAGTGTAATCTGGAAAATTTTCTTTTATAAAATTGACTGCATATCCTTCGGTCCAAGGAATATTCTCTTCCGACAAATCAAAATAAAACTCAATCCAAGCCTCTACAACGGGTGGTTTCTTAAAGTCTGTTAGAGAGTTACTTTTTTCTTCTGCCATAGTAATACCATGCGGTCAAAATCCAAACTGAACATCAATTCCTTCTTTATCTCAATAGTATCCATCCGTCAAACCTTATCGATTATATTATGTTCTTCGGAAATTTCCCAGAAAAACCAAAACAAAATCTCATCTAGATTTAATTAGATTCAAAACTTGCCTTCCGGCATTATTTCTAGTAAAAAATTTCCTATTTCTGCTCCGACATCTTTTCCTCAAGGTAGTATAGATAATTATACATAAGGACAAGGCAAAAGTAAAGGCCTTTTTGTGATGCGTATTATGGGCTGCAAAATAGACTTGTAATCTGGGAAGTCTGGGGGAAAACCACACCTATTTATTGCACAACATAGCTTACGTCTTTGCGTTAGGCGTGTAGCACCTATGATTCTGGCATGGCTCAGTGATATAATTGTTTCTGTAGATTCATTCATGCTTTATTTGGTTATCATTTTATCCTTGTTTGATTTGCAAAATCATCGCTTATTGGTACGATTCATCACACTCTGCCGAGGCTCTTTACCTTGTCTAAGCTTTCGGTGAACTGCTCCTGGGCTTTATCGAGGTATGTGTTTACCTCGTCGATATAGCCATCGGCTGAGGCTGACCAAACGCGATTGAGATACCGCTCGCCGGCAGCAAAGCAGCTCATCACATCAGCATAAGTGGCTAAGCCATAAATGTGTGCGATGCTCTCTCTGGCCTGGATAAAAGTATCCAGGTCCTCGATAAAAAGCTCATCAATGCGGTGGCGGATTTCGTATGTATCGATGGAATGTTTTTCTTTATTAAACTGTGTAATGTTATCAACAATTCGGCTGAGGCTGGTCTCGATGGATTGCATGTTGTCGGCCAATTTCCCTTCGGCTCGGCTTACCTTGTGCAGACTAATGCGAACCAGCACAATACCGACAGCACCGACGACAAGCGAGGCCGCAAAGTAGTGCCAAAGGACCTTGTCCGTGTTTACTATGGCGGCTAATGTCCCCGCTAAGAAACCAAAGGTTATCATTAGATATCCGAGCTTTTTCATGTTGCACCAGCGATAACGAAATATAAGGCGAAGCCGACACCAACCAGGGCCTCTCCTACGATAAGACCCGCAGCGACGGGAATCCCGACTTCTTCGCTGAAACGTGGCCCATATTTGGCGTCTGCTATAATACGCAACAGCGTTCCGATACTATAAGTCAGCACAACATTGAACGGCAGGTAAAAGCCCAGGCCGACTAATATGCCGAGTCCACCGATGCCGCTTGCGCTCAGTAGCGCACCAAGTCCCGCACCGGCTATATATTTCTGGACCGGAACCTCTCCGCCTAAGATACCGTTAATCATCTGTGCCAGCGCCATGCCCTGTGGTGCGGGCAGTCGCTCGCTGCCTAATCCGTAAGCTTTGTGCAAAACAAAGATTAAGGCCATAATCAGAATAGGCCCGGGCCAGGTGGCCAGGAACTGGCCGATCTGCTGCTTTCTCGGCGAAGCCCCAACCAAATAGCCCGTCTTTAGGTCCAGCATCAAATCGGTCGCCTGTGCCATAGCAACACATGCGGCGGCACCTACCATAACAGATGAAATTATTGCAGCGGTTTTGCCGAGGCCGCTGCTGATAACAATCAGGATAGTCACTGCAATCAGTGTCATGCCGCTCAGCGGTGACCAGTTCGTCCGGCCTATACACTCCGAGAGTATCACGCCTGCCACCCATATCCAGACGGTCCCTAACAGGGCCATCAGACAGCCTCGTAATATGCTCATTTCCTTGACAGAGTAAATGGAAATGATGAAAAGCAGAACTGTGGCACCGATGATTCCGATGTATAGCAGACGAATCGGCATCTCGTCTTTTGACAAGGCGGTCTTTAATTTCGCTGAGGTTTGCATGCTGCGAACCGCGCTTGCAATCAGGGGCAATGCCAGGACTATGCCGGCCAATGCTCCGCCGATTAGCATACCAATGCCGACCGGCCTGAACAAATTCAAACGCAGATACTCAGGGACAGTTTGCTGGGCAGCTTGCAGTATCTCCGGTGACGGCATAAGGTTCATCGCAGCCAGCACCGGAGCCAATATCCAGTAGCAGGCAAAGCCTCCGACGATGAAGTAAAAGCCGCCTTTTCCTGCGATAAAACCCACACCGATAGTCATCAGAGAGATATACCAGATGCCGTTCATGCAATCGGGCAATCCGATTAACCGGCCCAGGTTCCACTGCTCAAATCCAAAAAGCTGGCTGATAAAATAAACAACACCGCTTACCACCATACCGGACAGCAATAGTAGTGCCTTGTGAACACCCGCTCCGGGTGACTTTAGAATCGTGGCGACTGCGACGCCGCCTGGATAGGTAAGCCGCTCGAAATCAATCATCTGCTTTCGCAGTGGAATAATGAATGCGATGCCCAAAATGCCGCCTGCGATGCACGCGAAGACCATCAAAACCACATTGAAACCTGTCTCGCCTAAAATAAACAAAGCCGGCACGGTGAACATCATACCGGCTGAGGCACCGTTAACGGAACTGGCGATGGTCTGGTTAATGTTATTTTCGACGATGCTGCTTCTTCGTAAAATCCCCCGAAGTATACCGAAGCCCAAAATTGCAGCCAGCTCAGAGCCTTCGATGGAAAAACCGAGAATTAAGCTGGCGTATCCGATGCTAAGAGCGATGAGTGTCCCCAGGCCGTAGCCTACGAGAACCGCCGTTAGCGTAAGCTCCGGATAGGGCCCGGTGCGGATAATCCTTTCTCTGCCACCAGTGGCTTGTGTCAATGTTTAATATCCTTGTTAATAATCCTGCAATAAATTACGGGGCTAAATATTTTGTTTCATAACGGAGAGGGCGGGATTCGAACCCGCGGTACCCAAAGGGCACACCGGTTTT
>CAZVUF010000230.1:0-4245 GCA_964629355.1 uncultured Pirellulales bacterium
TGTCCATAGGTGTCGGCGACAGAGCTAATACGCAACCAGGTAGCGCAGGTGATTTGTACATTGATGATATCAGACTGTATCGACCTTAACCAGCGGCATTACCTTGGCGGTTCGGCTAAGTAATTGATGGTGATATTATATAGTTTCAGGGCCTATACATCAGTATAGGCCCTGTTTTTTTCATATCGCGTTTTTTTACCCACTTTGAGTGCATGTGCTATAATGTGTGTATATTCCGTTGCGGACAGAGGACGCATCCGACGGCTCATTGCTGATCAGGGCCAGAGTTGTTCGTCAAGCCAGCTGCCGGCTAAGATGGCAAAGTCATGGAAGTTTATCTGGTTATCAGCATCTATATCAGCAGGGGATATAAGTGGCTGGTCAAAAATACCTGTACCGTTGGTCGCAATATAGGCGACCTCCGGCTGCGATAGAGCATAGTTATAGATACGGAAGTCGTCGATTAAGCCATCATAACCACCGTACCATCCTGAACCAATTTCAAATGATGTGATTGACGAGATAGGTGAGATTGCATCCGTGCGGCTGTCATAAAGAGCGCCGTTGAGGAAAATCTGCATTACACCCTTTTCGACATCTTTGGTGAATGCCCAATGGTTCCAGCGGCCCGACCATTCGCTTTTATATTTGTGGTCTCCACTAAGTCGGCTATCGAACGACCAGGGATAGCCGCAATCCCAGTTATACAGGCCGGCCTGCCTTGGGCGTATCCAGCAGCCAAGATTGATAGCTATCGCAGGATTATCAACACCATATCTGTAGTTTGAGCAGCAAAGCGTATCATTACGATGTGCTGAATCCGCACCATATTGCCAGAATGCAATAGTAATGCCGGTGCTGATTCTTTGAAACAGTTCAACGGCATTGGTTATTTTCACAGAGTCTCTGTATCCGTCAAAGCTGATAGCTTGACCGTATATTCCAGGCACATAGGTTGGCCAGCCGAATGGCTGGCCGTGATAGCCGTTGTCGGAACTATCGTTTGTGTTGCCGTCAAAATTATACCAGACCAGCGGTGCATTGGGAGATACGACCGTATAAGTCTTTGGATTTCTGTCGAGCCAGCTATAAGCCATTTCTCTGAGGTCTACTAAGTTTACGATACAATCACCATTTAAGTCGGCATTGAGTCTGTTCTGTTCTAAGCACCTGGATGGATATAACCTGATATCATCAAAAAACACCATTCCTCTAACGATCTGGGGAGGCTGAATTGGCTTGGTGCGAAAGCCGATGGAAATAGTCTGGATATGGCTTAAGTTCAGGCTGGTTAGATTTTGAAGGTTGATTCTCCAGGGGCTCCAGTTTTGTTGTATAATATTGTTTATATCGTCATATACAACAACCGTAGTATTATCACCGTCGCTCAATGTCAGATACATCTGGGTATTGGTATCGTTACCTGTATTGCTGTAGAAAAATAGCTCCAGGACCTTGCCGGCGGCTGCAGCCCAATCCTGAGGTGGGTCAAATGTTCTGGTAGCTTCAGAATAAGAATCATCGCGATTGTAATAATCAAATGCCATCGATTGCATACATCTGAGTGTTGGATATGTTGTAATATTTACGTATGCTCCGCCGCTTTCTTTCCAGGTAATATATATAGGATTGTCGCTGTTGTTGTAGGACTCAAAATCGTCTACAACAAGATGATCGACTACAGTGAAGCTCCATATATTACCTGTCACGGGATTGTTTACGTCATTGCTATTAATCTCGTCGACCCGCCAGTAGTAAGTCCGGCCTAATTCAAGTCCTCCAGGGTCGAAACTGTTGGCATCCTGCGGCTGTACAGGATCACTGACGGGATTTGCATTAGTATCTACGTCAGAAGGAGCAGTGCCGAAGTAAACGACGTGTTTATCTGCGGAATGTCCTGGTGACCAGCTTAGAACTTTGTCGGCAGGTACATTTTTGGCGCCATTTACTGGAGTAGGATTAAATGCAGCGGAGCTTTGGACAAGATGCGTTCTAACACGTACATTAGCTATGTCGAATCCGGGTGATCCTCCACCTGAGTCTAACGCGACAATACGTATTGCGCACGGCGAAAACGGCAGGGAAATGCCTGAGATGTCAAAGCCGATATTAGTGGCGGTATCCAAGCCGGAATTTAAAGCTGTTGCTCTGCCAAGCAGATACTCCTGCTGTGCCCCGTCTGTAATGAAGATGAGGGCTTGTTCACCGACTTGGCCCAGCTCTATAAGTAATATATCATCGCCCTGACCGTCAACAATACTGCCTATAAACTGTAGCTCTATCCAGTGGTCTATGGGGATGGTGACACCTGAAAGGTCCGATGGCGGTGGACCAACAAGCCATTTCTCCGGATCTACTGGAACCGGCCAGCGTCCATCGGCGCTCACACCTTTCCAGCAGTCATCGTCCGGATTATATGCCTCAAGCAAATAGTGAGGATAGCGAAATATTCCCTGACCGATTGAAATACTGCCACCCAAAAGAAGAACTAATGTTGTGACAGACAAGATTAATTTGTTGACTTTTCGCATTTTAGCCCTTCAACCCATATAGAATTCCAGCTTGAGAATCAGTGATGTAGGAATAGCTCAAAGGTTTAATAAAATTATATCATTTTCGTTTGTGTAATTCAATATAGCCTCGAATTTATCTTAGCTTGAGCAAAGCCTGACGAAAACAGTATGAAAAAAGTCTTGATATATGGTGGGTTGTTGGTAAACTTGCGGCGATTGTTAGAAAACTAAGTGGTAAGCAGCCTTTAAGGACACTTGCCAAGCTTGTAGTGTGTAAGGCAGTAGCTAATAAATATTGCATAAAATCGCGATTTACTAAACCTAAGCGTAGATAGACTGTTATCAAGGGAGCAAAATATGGCTGATTATTCAATAAGCCCGGCTGGTGAAAAATTTCTTATTCCCAGCCAAGATGAGTATCCTGTGGAGTTCAATCGTGTGGAGTCGCTGGTGGCAGCCGCACGGCAAGAAGGTAAGGAAATCATCGTAGTTATGGGTGTTGGTTTTGTCGGTGCGGTTATGGCAGCAATCATTGCCGACAGTGTTGATAGGCAAACCGGCAAATCTAACAAGTTCGTCATTGGCTGCCAGCGGCCTAGCGCAAGAAGCTACTGGAAGATTCCGTTGCTTAACCGTGGACTATCGCCGGTAAAGGCCGAGGATCCAGAGGTCGAGCCTATGATCACCCGTTGTGTGCTCGAAAAAAAGACGCTCATCGCTACATACAATAGTGACTGTCTTAAGCTGGCTGACTGTGTCGTCGTGGATGTCCAGTGTGACTATACAAAAAATTCCCTTGGCGATATGCGAACCGGCTGGGTGGAAATGGAAGCCTTGGAAGCAACGATTAAAACCATTGGTGAGTTGATACAGCCTAAATGCCTTACCCTGATCGAAACAACCGTGGCGCCAGGCACTACAGAATTTGTTGCCTTGCCTATTTTGAAGAGGGCTTTTGCGGCTCGAGGTATAAAATCAGAGCCTTTGCTGGCACACAGTTACGAGCGTGTTATGCCGGGCAAACAATATGTATCATCGATACGGGATTTTTGGCGGGTCTGCTCGGGCTGTAACAAAGAAGCCCGCGAGCGTGTCGAGAAATTCCTGCAAGAGGTCCTGAACACCAAAGATTTTCCGCTTACTACCATGGACCGTCCCATCGAATCGGAGACCGCCAAAATCGTCGAAAATTCTTTCCGTGCCACGATGCTTGCTTTCCTGAATGAGTGGAGCCTGTTCGCGGAACGCAACGGTGTGGATTTGATTAAGGTCATAAAGGCGATAAAGGTCAGGCCTACTCACAATAACATGATATTTCCGGGTCCTGGTATAGGCGGATACTGTCTGCCGAAGGATGGTGGTCTGGGATTTTGGGCGTACAGGCATATTCTTGGTTTCGATGATGATATATTCGAGATAACCACAACAGCAATAGACGTCAATGACACACGGGGGCTTCACGTGGCGGAGCTAACAAGAGATGCGCTTCGGAACATGGGTCGACTGATTGCCGGTGCCCCGGTGCTTTTGTGTGGGGCCAGCTATCGTCAGGATGTTGCCGATACCCGCTACAGCGGCTCGGAAGTCGTAGTCCGAAAGCTGACTGAGATGGGAGCCGAGATGAGAGTACATGATCCGTATGTCGAACATTGGTATGAGTTGGAAAATCAGGATAACTATCCGGCACCGGGCCATTCATTGGCAAGGTTTTTCCGCAATCAGAGCGGTTTGG
>CAZVUF010000231.1:0-4236 GCA_964629355.1 uncultured Pirellulales bacterium
GCAACAAAGACCTGATTTCGATCAGCCGATTCAGGTTCGGCTCGATTTGTTCCGGTTTCAATCTCCTATTGAACGATACTGCCAGCGTGTCATTTTCAATCTCGATAGTTAAATCATCATTTGCCAAAAGGTACTCAATCATGCGCGCATGACATACATCATACGCAAACTTTTTATCCTTCGACCGCACACAAAACTTGCGTGAAAACTCATGCGACTCAAAATCAATATCATCGTATCCAAGAGCCTGCGCAATCTTGGAAAAGAATCCTTCTCTTCCAATAGCCAATTCAGGGAACAATACCGGCAAATGTAAAATAAAGAATGAGAAATAATGATGATGTGTTTGATGGCGTCCCTTCGAGTCTGTCGAATGCGTCTCATAGTGAAAGTCGAATACTGTCACTTTGCTATCCCGGTACGTACCCGAAAGAATATTGAACGCATAACGATTCGAACCTGAGCGCAGCTTGTCCAAGAACTGATAATGTTTCGCCATGTCCCGATCTTTGCCCGGCTCAAAACGTAGCCCCAGCTTCGCCGCCAGTGTGCTCATCGCCTCCCGGCGCTTTCGGGCGCTGACAGCTCCTGCGACCACAACAAGGATAAATATTGCGATACAAATAAAAATAATGAGAATCTGCATTTCTACAACTCACTACATTGGCATAGTTCAGCGGTAGCGGTACAGCTTGATACGCTGGATGCTGAAGATGTCAGGTGGTAACCTTAGGTGTCTTCCCTGATGGCTCTGGTCGCCGCTCATCCAGCGCCCACCAACCCATCGGCTATTTTCATACTTGCCCTCTTGTATGCTGGCAATTCCTGTGATTGGGTCACCCGGCGAGTTTGGAGCGAAGGTGACAATAATGCCGGTACCGGCAATTACATACTCGTCAGGCTCCACGGAAATCATTATACCTCCGACACGTGGCCAATTCTGTGATTGCCTCGCGCCGGACGACCATGCCCAGGTGTAATCGTGAGAAACATTTAGAGCGTAGCCACCCAATTGTATCTGCTGAGTCTGGTTATCTTTGTCTAAAAGCACGCCTGCCATCGTGCCTTTGCCCTGATTTTCCAGAATCAGAGGTGCCAGTTGCGAAAGAACATCGTAGCTCTTGGCAAGTGGGTTGTTTTCGGGATCATCTAGCTCTGCCACAGGTATCGATTCGATTGAAAAGGGGCAAAAGCCGATCGCGTCATGTTGTCCAATAGCATAAAACACGTTCACAACGCTGTCACTGCCTCTGCCCGCTTCGGGTATAAATAATGGGTTGCCTGGGCGATGATACTTTTGGCACCACTCGGCGAAGTTAGGAAAGTAAATATCAGGCGAGAGGAAATCAATCAGCGGCCCGCCGGCTCGCCAGACGTCCATTAGATGAGGCAGCGGACCGGCGCTGGGATATTGGCCGGGTTTATAATTCGGGCGGATAAGTGCAGCGTTCACGAACATCGGCAAAGGGTACTCAGCTTTACCGGCTTCGACCACGTAATTGATATAGCGAGCATAGTGCCACGCCATAAAAATTTCATCTGTTCCCAGACCATGGCCAAAGACTTCTTCCCATGTCCCTGATGTCTTAAAGCCTGTCTCTTCCCAAACCTCGCGGAATTCCGGTATCAGCGTGTCCTTGTGCTTCTGAAGGTAGTTCATCAGGTCTTTTGGCACTGGCTTATTAAATAGCTCGTTCGCAACAGCGCTACAATCCCGCGCATCTGGAATCATGCCTACTTCGTTCTCGACTTGGATCATGATGATAGTATGTTTCTTTTTATCCACTTCGCGAACGTGCCGCATCAGAGCCGCAAAGGCACGCGCATCGGCGTCACGATTCTCGGAGCTTATGGCCGAGAGGATTTCCATGCCATGGCCGTCTTTATCCTGGGCGCGTGGGAAGCGCTGCTGATTCGTCTTGACCCAAACCGGAGCATAGCAGGACATGCTGTTCTTCCAGCTTGCGAACCACAGCAAAACCAGGCGAAGATTGTAAAGCCTTGCATCCTGTATCAGGCCGTCAACCAGGGTGAAGTCAAACACGCCCTCCTCAGGCTCAACAAGGTCCCAGTAGACCGGTGCAAGGACAGTGTTGAGATTTAGTTTAACGAGTTTAGGCCAGAGCGGCTTCATATATTCGAGACTTGAGGCACTGGAGTTGCCAAGCTCTCCTCCAAGGATAAGAAATGGTTTGTCGTCAACGATGAGTTGGGTGGTGATTCCCTGTTTGCGAAGATGGGGTATGTTTGCACCTTCGGATGGAACTGCATAAAGAGTTGTCAGAACCCATACAATGCACACTGCGTGTGCGTATGGTTTTAACAATTTTATCGAAAAGATTCCGCCCATAGCTGATTACCTCATTACTTCAGATTACCATCTTTCGAGCATCTCGATTAACCTTTAGGTGAAAAGGACAAGGTTTTAATAGTCACCTTAGTTCAGGGATTATAACCTTGATTAGCTCTCTCGGCCAAACGTTTTTGTGCAGGCGTTGACTGCTACTAAAGGCTTGTTGTATTTCTTGACCTCGGATCTTTGATAGTTCTCGGCCCATTGCTGAGGGCGCCGGCGTTTGCAATATCTCTGAAATCGGCCATCGGGTCGTAGAATTTTTTGCTCATGTCAACTGTATTAACCATCAAGCCAGGCCGATTCAGTTTGAGCTGGTGAGCAATTGTACCATCAGGCTGGATGAAACATGATGGATACGGCGAATAATAACCGCTCGAATTTGACATGCTCACCCAGAAATGATTCGTGGCCGCGTGACACTGCATCGTCTGCCGCATGATATGGGTATGTAAGCTTGGCCCACTCTGGCGAGCGTTGTAGAATGACTGGAAAATGCAGTTGACCTTTTGCTTATAAAGTTTGCGGTAAATTTCAGGGAATCGCAAATCGAAGCATATAAGCAGCGAGCACTTTACCCTATTGATGGTGAAGAATACAAATCTATTGCCGGGTGTCAGCCGGCGCAGGTCGCCTTTGGTACAGAATCTTTTATCGTAGCGGTCAACGATTTTGCCTTTTGGACTAATTAAATACAGGCTGTTGTGCGGCTTATTTGGCTCGGTCAATTTGTGGGTGCTGCCAAGAACAACCCACAGGCCGAGCTTGCCGGCAAGTGACATGATTCTTTCTGTTTCTTCTTTGAGAATGTCCCAATCATAGCCTTCAAAGTTCGGAAAATCTGTCCCTACGTAGCCGCTGATGGCGCACTCGGAAAAATGAACAATATCAGCTCCGGTCTTACTTGCCTTGCGCAGAAAATCACAGATTTGCTGGGCGTTCCGCCGTATGTCTTTTCCCACAGCAAACTGACAGGTAGCAATTTTAAGCACGCCGACACCCATTATTGTTCCTACAGTAGCCCCATAGTTTCTTCCAGACCGAAAACAATATTCATATTCTGAACTGCCTGGCCTGATGCGCCTTTTACAAGATTATCAATCGCAGAGAAAATCACAATTCTGCCTTTAACAAAGGTCGGAAAGATATGGCAATAGTTTGTCCCAGCCACGTCCTTAACACCTGGAGCATCTTTGCGTATTTGTACAAAAGGCTCGTTCGCGTAAAAATCTTCATATAGCGTGACTAATTGCTTGTTGTCGACTTTTACTTTGGGCTGACAATACACAGATGAAAGAATCCCCCTGTCGAAAGGCCCTGCGTGCGGCTGAAATAGTATTTGAACATCAGCACCTGCGATTTGGCTTGCAATTTGCTCCATTTCCGGCATGTGACGGTGTGAGCCGATGCCATATGCGAACAGGTTCTCGTTCATATTGGGAAAATGAAATTTGCTCGAAGGATTTTTCCCGGCTCCTGATATGCCGGTTACCGCATTGACGATAATCGAATCTGTCTCTATAAGACCTTCTTTGAGTAGCGGTGCGATAGCCAATAGCGCGCCCGTTGGGAAACAACCTGGATTAGCCACCAAATCAACACCCTTTATTTCCTCACGGAATAGCTCCGGCAGCCCGTAAACTGCTTTAGCGATGTTCTTGGTATCTGTGTGTTTGACTTGATAAAATTTTTCGTAAACCACTGTATCTTTAAGCCGATAGTCCGCACTGAAATCTATAACCTTCAGACCCGCATCTAACAATCTCGGCACAAAGCCCATAGAGACTTTATGCGGCAGACAACAGAGCGCTACATTAGCCAATCCTGCGAGCTTATCCAAATCCAACGGCTCAATTTGCAGATTGCATCGGCCCTTAAATTTC
>CAZVUF010000232.1:0-4229 GCA_964629355.1 uncultured Pirellulales bacterium
GGCAGGAACAGTCTGTGTTTCCCGGTTTATGCAGTCTGTATAAGCCCCAATGGCCAGAAGGGAAGAAAATATTATCTTGCGGAAAAATACCAACTATCTCGTCTCGGCATAGGCCTTAGCCGAAGCGGGATGGGTATGAAATAATAAACACATTTCTCTCAATTTCAGCCGATAATATATTGTGGATGGTTTGGGGAGAGAGAAAAATAGATATTGTGTCCCCAGATTTTCCGCTTTAGGCAGAAACAATCTGTGTTTCACGTTTTGCACAGACTGTATAATCATTGTTCGGTGGAAAAGGAGGCATAATATGCTTTTAATGAACACTATGAGTTGGATAGTTTTTGGTGTGGTTGTTTTGATTTTGGCTGTGTTTATTGGAAGGAGAATAAAAGATAGATATTTTTAGAAAGGAGGGGTTTTTCACCGGGTTTTTAGTTTGAAAATGTAAGGTAGGGTGCCTGCTTGTTTGGGCTTGGCAGGCAGGAACAGTCTGTGTTTCCCGGTTTATGCAGTCTGTATAAGCCCCAATGGCCGGAAGGGACGAAAATATCATCAGACGTTGCGAAAGGTGATGTGGAGAGAAAGAGAGTTTTGAGTTGGGCAGAATGGAGTGATTTCTCTATTCTCGATGCTGGATACTTGGAATCAGAAGACAGAGGGCAAAAGCCTGCCCTACACTGCCCCCTTTCTTCCTGTTTGATACGCATTATTGACTTTTAATCCAGCCAATTAATGTCTTATCAGATAAACCTGCTCTTCACGTATGGCATAATGACCGCTTTTGCGTTCAAAATTTCCTGAGAACAGCCTTTATTTCTTGCCGGCCTCTCCTATCGGGGGGACAACGCCGAGCTGTTGCAGCATACCCAGGTCGTCCCAGTTATTCCAGGATTCTTGGATCTTGCCGCCAGAGAAGCGGTCGATGGTGATCCCCGTTCCCGTACACTGCTTACCTGTAGGAGATATCCCCATAAGCTCCCCTTGGTGTGTGCCTGTACATGTCCAGCGGATTACTACCTTGTCCCCTTGGGCAATTTCATCCTCAATGGTAAAATGGATGTCGGGGAAGGCGGTGCGGAACATTGTGACGTACTGTTTGTAGCCCTCGAGGGTGTGAATGTCCGGACTGCCGGGAAAGTGGCCGACACCGTCGGCGGTGCAAATCTCGTCTACCGTGTCCAGGTTCCCTTTGTTCCAGACCTCCTCAAAATCACGGCGGGCGATGGCTCTGTTTTTTTCCAGTTGAGCCGTCGAGGAAGGCCTACAGCCGGGACAAACAAGCCCCAGTGCAACCACACAGATTGATAGTACTTTGTACAAACGTTTCATTTTTTTACCTCCTAATCAAATAACCTACACTACAAAGAAAGATTCTTAACCGACATTTCCCATATTAATCCGCCAGAGCCAGATAAAATGCCTGGCTACGCAACCAAGTCTTTCGATTCCATAGTAATAACAAAATCTTCCTCGAATTACAATAATCCCGGATTTCTTATTTTATATTTTAAGAGCTTTGCCCTGCCTGTCCCGAGCGCAGTCGAGGGAAGCGACTCGTGGTGAGCGCATCAGTGGTGCGCGAAGTCGAACCAAGTAGAAGGAGCTGACCCTCTATTTCCCCGGTATGGTGTCCCCAGATTTCAGTGATCTAAAAAAGGTTTTTCGACGTGAGTATATTCATCCAATCGAAGCCTTTGATTTTTGTCATTGCTTATTATCATTTCCCGCCCTTATCCTTTTCATCATTTTCAATGAGCTGGAATCTGACTTTCAGATCGTTAAGCCAACTAAAATCTACAACTTTATCATACTGTAACCTGCCAACCACAATACCTGGAGCGATGCCGACATTTTTTGCGAAATTTCTTACCTGAGTTTTGGAAGGCTTTTTGTTTTCCGCGATAAACTGCTGATATTCCGTTTCAGGAATCAGAAATTCTTTTGCGAATTTGTTGGCTTGCTGCTCTTGCTTTGTTATTGCACCGTCTTCCTCGTCGATATAGACATCCTTTTTGCCGTGCTTAATTATGTGGCCGGCTTCATGGTAAAAAGTAAACCAGAAGTGGTCGTTGCTTTTGTGCCTTAGAGACAGTGCTATCATCACCTTGTCGCTGGTCAGCCAGCGGGTAGCGCCGCTTAGATGTGTGCCGGATAGTTCCGATACAAAGGCCAGGGCCACGCCTGACTTTTGGCAAAGTTCCTTCATCCGCGGCTCAAAGATTTCGGGGGTTTTATCTGTCAGAGAACGAATCTGCGATAATGAGTTTTTAAATGCCTCGGCATCATAAGTGCAGGTTTTAATTCTTTCTGCCTGAATCTCGGCTAATCTGAGCCAGGTAACCACCGCGTTGTAATTGCTCTTGAAGGCGGCGGATTTATAAAACGCTACGCTCATATTTCCATACCTTGCCATCCAGGCATCAGGGTTTCTTACCCTAAAGAAATTAAGGAGACCGGCCGCCCTTTGTTTTTCATCCTTGACGTCGGGAATAACGCCACGCTTGATAAGTTCGCCGAGGGGAAACTTCTTAGACCATTCAACGGCCTCATTGAGCGATTCCTGTGCTTTTTGGCGAGCCTGGAACAAGCGGAACTCGGCGTCGAGATTATTCCATACCTCGGCAGAGATTCCCAGAACCCGCTCAAAAACGATAGCGTTTTCAGAGGTTACCGGGTTCTTGCCGGTAACAATCCAGGTTATGGTTTTGGGCGTAAGGCCGGAACGCTCGGCAAATTCGCTCTTGGAAATACCCTGCGATTCGAGGGTTTCTTCAAGAATTTCGCCGGGGTGGACTGCATAATTCGGAACGAATTGATTTATAACTGCGTTAGCCATTAGTGATAATCCTCCACTCCTAAAATTTCTATGCTTGTTACCGCTTTTAAGTCAATTCCTCCATCGTCCAGTACCGGCAACGGGTCATTGACCGGCCTGAAAATCAATCTAAACGGGTGCTTTACGATCAGGGCGAAACAGCCCTTATATTTTCCTTTCAGTTGGTGCCTGCAATATGGAGGAGTAATCGGAACTTGGTAAAGATTATTGGCGGCCCGCAGAAAGACCATACGTTTTTTGATTATCGCCGCCTTTTCCTGACCGTAGGCTTTGACAAGTTCCTTTTCGCTGTTGAATATTTTCTCCAGCTTAGTCGTCTTAAAGAATATATTCATTTATCGGCCTGTTATTATATAAACCTTAACGTAATATGTAAAGAAAAATAATTTTCTTTTTATGTAAAAACTTTTAGAAAGTCATTTTTCAGGATGTTTTAGCCCATTTTGCCGTCTTTTCAATACCGCCATCAACTCGCAGTCTGCCTGTTAATAAATCCTGAAATCTCTGAAATCTGGGGACACCATACCTATTTCCCATATTAAACCGCCAGAGGTGGATTAAACGCCTGCGAAACATTGGTTCGGCTCGGTTAACGGTGGGGTTGCGACCCCACCCTACAAAACTCGTGGAATATCAATGCCGTAAGGCATGGCCAAGTCCATGAAAACTATGAGCATAATATAGCACTCGCCGGACGGAAATCAATCTTGACTTTTCCGTTTCGGCGATTTTCTTTCCAGGCCGGTAAGCATCCATTATTGTTTAACAACACCTTTCTCGAATCGGATTGAAGGAATTGTAGCAAGGAGGGTTTTTGTGTGCCTGATAGGGACGTCAAGATAATTCAGGATATGATTCCTCGATTGCGCGAGGACAATTTTTTATCAGTATGAAAATTAGAATTGTTTTTCGTTAATCTTAAAAACTTAAAAACCCCTGGCATTGCCAAGGGCTAACAGAAGATGAGAAAACCTCTTGCGGCGGTGCAAGGGGGTAACAATTAAATTTATTGATATGGCGAGAATGATTGGCTTTATGGCGACATAGACAACCTACGGAACATGGCTGCAAGGCAATCAAAAAGGTTATGTCAAAAACGGAATCACCTTAAAAGCGAATCCTGAATTAGAAAAATCCAACAAAGAACTACTCAAGCACGACAAAGTAACTATTCCCAAAGGTCTTCGTGCAATAGTTAAAAGCGCAATCCTCAAGGAAGCAGAAGAAATCGGCCAAGAGGTTTATGCGATAGCAGTATGCAGCAACCACGTACATATTGTTGTTGAAAGTATCGGTAAAAGTTGCAGTTATTCGATCGGCAGATTCAAAAAAGCGGCGACAAAAGCACTTAGAAAATACGGTTTTAACGACAAGGTGTGGACAAAAGGAT
>CAZVUF010000233.1:0-4212 GCA_964629355.1 uncultured Pirellulales bacterium
TGAAACTTGGATTTCAGCGATTTGCTTACTGTGGCTTTGATGATATGATTTGGTCCAGGCAGCATGTAAGATCGCAGACATCGAAGTGCCCCGGGAAGTGGCGATTCTGGGTGTGGATAATGATGAATTGGTTTGTGGCCTATCTTATCCACAATTATCAAGCATAGCTCTAAGCGCCGAAAGGGCAGGGTATGAAGCCGCCCAAGTCCTGGATAAACTGATGAAAGGACAACAAATAACAGAAACCAAGAAAGAAGTGTCTGTTTCTCCTTTAGATGTAGTAACCAGGCGATCAACAGACATTATGGCAATAGAAGACCGACAAGTTACAGACGCGGTACACTTTATTCGCAAGCATTCCAGAGAGGTGATCCTGGTCAACGATGTTGCGCAAGCAGTCGGCCTATCCCGCCGGGCTTTGCAGCAGCGTTTCCGGAAATTACTGGGGCATTCTGTGCATGAAGAAATAAAATACGCGCGAGTCAATCAGATGGCTGTTATGTTAACCGACACAAATTTATCGATATCCCGGATTGCAAAAATACTTGGCTATCCATATCCAAATAACATATCCCGCTGTTTCAAGCAAAGGAAGGGAATCAGCCCATCAGCCTACCGCAGGAAATTCGGATCTAAATAGGCCCTTTAGACACTGATTAAATGCTAAAAGTAAACAGGGCCTATACCGATTTACTCGGCATAGGCCCCGAACTTATAAGCCGAAATTTATTGGCTGTTTAATCTAACCAAAACCAACCACTAATTCGCAGGTAGAGGAAGAAGTAACCCGATATCATCAATGTATAGTGTTCCAAAACCACCAACTTGCGGATTTGCCCTGTCCCCGACACCGATTGACATCTTATTAACAGCCTGCAGATTAAGGCCGGTACCTGTGGCAGAGCTAAAGTCTGTAAGCGGAATAGACCACTGCGTCCAGGTGCCTATGGTCGTTGCAGACGGATCCGAATGCTTGACCACGACACTGTTGCCTGCGCTATCCTCCAGAACCACATACATCGATTCAGCAACATTACTTTGTATGCCGATATCCTGTGACTGCCAATCACCTGTAACCGTACCGGTTATATCAACATCGGAGAATTCGGCTGTGCATTTTTCCTCGACATTATGGCTGGTCAAACATAAGCCTATATAGACATCCTGAAGCATGGGTACCGTAGCCGTACCGAGCATCACCCAGTTAGTCCTATCTGCTGAATATTCTCCTGTCAATGTATTTCCACTTCGGGTGACTCTCACCCACTGTGGAGCTGTGATACCGGCTTGTGTAGTTGATATGCTGTCGGTATCCGTAGTAGGACGGTACTGGAAGGAAACTCCATTAATAGGAGTGACAACCATAGCAGCATTTGTGGAACCTGGTTCCAGTGTCTGACGGATCATCACTCCTGCCTTGGCCCACGGGTCGGTATCAGTAACGCTGACCACTCTCGCGGTTATGCTACCAAGACCGGAGAGCCGTTTATAGGCGAAGTGGAACTGGTCGGCAGTACCCCAGATATCTGCACCGGCAGCAGTCATCGTAATTGGTGGCCCTACCGTAAAGCTTCCAACAGAAGCCGGTATGCCCCTAAACCATAGCGACAAGGAATCAACACTCCCTCTGGTCCAATCCTGAGGACTATCCCACGTGCGTTCGGCTTCAGAAAAAGTGAGTATTCCGCTCTGCTCGTATGCGGTACCTTCATTCACCGTACCGTCGTTGTCGTACTGCATATACATAGCCTGACGGCCGCTGTGAACTATAGTTCGCTCGGCAAACGGAGGATCGAAGTGCCCCACGGTCATGCCGGTGTTATTCACGAAGTAGTCTTCCCAGGCATAGTATATCCTGTTATCGATGTCTTCGTAGCCTTCAAAGTCATCCACAATCAGATATGGAAGCACTGTAAAGGCCCAGATTCTACCTTTGCTGACAGTCGCATCGGTATTGATTTCATCAACTCGCCAGTAATAGGTCTGTCCGGGTACAACACCATCAGCTGGAGTATAGCTGTTGGCATCCTGCCGGCCCCGATATATTCCCTCTGTACCAGACGTATCGGCATATTCAACATCGAGCGCGTCGGTGCCCAAGTACACATCATGCTGAGCTGCCTTTTCTCCAGGCGTCCAACTGAGAAACTGGAATTGCTCTATATCCAGTGTTGAGCCGTTAGCCGGGCTGGGTTTTTGAGCAAGTGTTGGGTCGCCTCTGATAATCTCTTTTATCTGTTCCTCCGTGAGCGCCCTGCTGTATATTCGTACGTCATCTATGGCACCGCTGTAAAGAAAGCGATTTCCTACAGATTCTCTTGCTATATTAACATTATAGACACTGGTGGGTATGGGATCCGCCGAAGGCGTATTAGCTTGTAATTCGCCATCGACGTATAACCTAAGCTGACTTCTATCATAAGTACCGGCCAAATGGTGCCAGACACCATTAAATGAACCATCCACAGGAGAAAGAACGCTAATAGTACCGGAGATGCGAAACTCTAAGTTATTAGCGGCAATATGCCTAAGTGCATAACAGTCATTACCTTTTGTTACATAGGATTGGTCTGCACCGTTACCTGCGGTATCCGCCTTGACCCACGCTAAAAGCGCAATGGCGCTAGTTGTTGTAAGGCTATCAGGATTTCCACAATCGACGGCATCATCGAATCCGTCGAAGTGCAGCGCACCATCATCGTACCCCAAAATCCACTGCGGGTCACCAATCAAAGTACCATGATTGCCCTGGCCGGACCAATCAAGTGCCAACCTGCCCTCATCATCGTCAAGCTTCCACCAGCCGACAAGATTGGGATCGGTAATCGGCGTAGAGGGCAGCGTTCTGAATCTCCAAACATCGCCTTTGCTAACCGTCGCATCGTTATTTTGTTCATCAATACGCCAATAATAAAGCATGTCGTTTTCAAGCGGTGGCAATGCGTAGGTCAAAGCAACCTGGTTGCCTTTAAACTCCGGTGAAGATGTGGTCGCATTGGTGATGGCCGTTCCACTTGTTCCGAAATAAACATCGTGCGACTGTGCCTTGAAGCCCGGACTCCATGCAAGGTCAGCGTCTAAATCAACATATTTTGCTTCATCAGCCGGGCTTGGATTATAAGCAACCAACGGCTGAACCGTAAAACTCCAGATATCGCCTCTATTTATGTTGCCAGCAGCATCGACTTCATCGACACGCCAATAGTATGTTTTACCGAGTTCAACAGCCATCACCCCAGTAGCAGGATAGCTGTTTTGGCTCTGGCTGCCCTTATAAATTGCACTCGTGGATGTAGTAGCACTGTTCACATCGGCAAAGCTTTCACCAAAGTACACATCATGTAAAGCTGCATTAACCCCTGCATCCCACTGAAGGGCTACCTCAGTTTGGCTAATTACACCGTTATCAGCCGGTACGGGAGATGAGGCTCTTTCGGGATTTGCCAGCTTCTTTACCTCAATGTCCGATAGCGCCCGATTGTAGATGCGGGCATCGTCTACTAAACCGCTGTAAAAACGCCTGTTTACTTCTGAACCCACACGGACAGTTACAGCATTGGTATTTATAGCCCCCGTCTGTTTCGTAGTAGCTCGTAATTCACCGTTAACGTACAGCTTGATTTGACTTCCATCATAAGCTCCAACAAAATGGTGCCAGACATTATTATATGAGCTATCCATCGGAAGCGTTGCCACCTTCCAACCACCAATATAGATGACAATCTCCAAGTTGTTCCAGGAATTCTGCTTTATCACATAACTGTTGTCACCTTTTCCTAAAAAATGCTGGTGTTGACTATTGCCTGCATTTCTTGGCTTTACCCACACTGAAAGCGTAATCTGGCCGGTGATATTAAGGCTCTGTGCGTTTCCACAATCGACATAATCATTAGACCCATCGAGGTCCAGCGCGCCACCAATTCGGCCGGTTGTCCATACTGGGCCGTTCAATAGCTCGCCGTAGTTGTTGTTGCCGCTTGCATCTTCAGCGTAGATATCGGTACCTTCATCAAACGTCAACCAGCAGACAAGATTGGGGTCTTGAGCTTTGGCTGCATTAGTCACAGCCATACTAAGCACCAAAACAAGGCAAGTTAAATAAATCAGTTTTTTGTACATAATATTCCTCCTTCTAAAATTTAACTATGATCCTTTATGTCCTGATCACACACCAAAACAACAGCTCATAAAATAAAAGACAGAAGTCATAAT
>CAZVUF010000234.1:0-4187 GCA_964629355.1 uncultured Pirellulales bacterium
ATCGTGTGCTCGTAGGCACAAGCCGAAAGAGCTTTATCGGCAAGCTCACCGGCAAGGAGAATCCAGCCGAGCGGATATTCGGCACCGCTGCAACGGTAGCTTTATGTGCCGCTGCAGGCGTCTCGATTGTCCGCGTCCACGATGTAGCCGAAATGGCGGATGTGATAAAAGTAGTCCAGGCTGTAAAAAAATCTGATTAAATGGATTAGTTTTGGCTCAGGTTGAGTTCCAGCGGTAGCTCCTCATTATCTTTATCAACACGGGCGTAGCTGATGCCATCATACCAGGTACGGGAAGAGTCACCCATAGGGGTATTCTGCGTACCAATCTTTATTGCTTCATCATCCACGAACACCTCGAAAGTGTCGTTGTCTGAGGCTTGGACCCGGCCAAGGTAAGCTTGATAAAGGAACGTATTGCCACTTCCGGTTCGGATTAGCGCTGTATCATAGTCCCATTCCTCGACCTGCTTACAGGCCATCTGTCGAAACAGTTGCATCCCATCAGCGGAGAGACCTGCTTTTATTCTCCAGTCAAAGTCTGGATTTGCCCAGAAGTTGACCCAGATATCATAAGTTCCTGCTTCCGGTACTACCACCAGTGTCTTGAGAGTAGGTGCATCTTCGCCGCCGCTCTCAGCAGATGTTAGAACAGAATCGAAATTACCGAAACCTGTCCGTTCGTGCCATTGATTGTCTGCTGCTCCCATATTTGTGTTTGGCCCGGTAGTAACCAGAGGCGCACCAGTTGAGAGCATGGTATTGGTTAGATTAGCATCAACATAGCTCTTGGTACTGATGATTTCATTGTTCCGTTCGATAATACCGACAACAGCCGCGTCAAATCTCTGAGCAGTGTAATAAGTTCCCCGCCACCACAGCAAAGCGGTATTGTTTTCGTCCCATGCTGGAACAATAGGTCGAAAATTATCGCGGATGGATTTTCGGGTGATAGGTGTCCAGGTCCAGGTCGCTCCGTGGTCAGCGGTAACTCCTTTGAAAATTTCACGAACAAGCAGATTCGAATCATCACGAGGGTCAAAGGGCGTCGAAATGTAGATGATATTGGGGTCGTTGGGATGCAACGCTCCCAAACCGACATAGTCCTGTTCGCTGCTGTACATTTTTGATCCAGCCTTGCCTAAATATGTTGAAGTCCAGTTCGAACCGTCAAAGCGGGCGTAAAAGAATCGGTGATCCATTTCAGAATTGTTCGCTCTCGCTTTGAAAATCGTGGCAATGGTGCCGTCCACGTATGATTGAAGATCGATGGTCCAGCAGCGCGTCATCCTTATGCCACGAACGACTGTATTAGATGCAAAAACCAAAGTAAAATCAGCAGGTTTTGGGGCGAACTTGTCAGAGATGTCGGTATCCATCAGGACACCATACGAATTGAAGTTCTGACCGTTCTTAATATAGCCGTGATAAATGCTCGTATTATAATCACGAGGATGATGCTCGGTACCGACAAAATCTATGCGATCAACACCGTTGCCGGAATATTTGAAATATCCATTAACATAACCAATGCTTATATCGGGCTCTGTTAAAAGCCCGCCATAGGACCATGTGTCACCCCAGTCGTTGGAAACCATCAGATTCGGGCTGCGGGCATAGCAGCGGACAATGTTGTAAACTTTATCTTCAGCCGAAAGATAAAAGAGATTGGAATAGGTAGTGGAAAAATCAGTACCACCGGGGATGCTGTTCCAATCAAACTTTTGTTCCTCAGTCCAACAATTACCATCATAAATACGATAACGACTGGAATCATCATAGTGCTGGGCGTAAACTACCAGGTATTTACCGTCCGGACGAACCAGAAACGCAGGCGCGTTGTGATCATCGCAGCTGGCTTTCATGAGTATAAATTTTTGCGATAATCCGGTCTGAAGGTCGAAAATAACCACTTCAATGTTGCCGTTGCGAGATGAGCCGCCCACACCCAGCCCGCTTGCATCGGAGCCGATAATCAGCTTGCCACCCACCGTATCGACAACTGCCCGCTCATCCTGATACCAGCACCAGGCGCCGTTGTCATTGAACTGAATTAAATTGCCGTTGACCAAGTCATGTGCTTCTCGGTTATCTTGAACAATAACCTGGACTTCATATGTTATTAAAGGTTGTACTCCTGTCTCCCAGGGTCTTAAGTAGTGAAAAGTAAGTGTTGTACTTCCTGTATTTGTTGCTTTGAATGTCCATTTCTCTATGCCTCCTCCACCTATCTGTCCAGGATTCGTTGGTGTGTATTCGTACCTGACGACTTCCAGCCAGTTTGGTAGGGATGATACAAGAATCCATCTATAGCCTGTGGATGGATTTGAATCCAGGCTGATTGTGAACTCCTGCCAAATGTTTGTAGAGATAGAGTCCGCAAGTAGAACTGATGCATTACAAATGATAAGGAACAAAATCGTTTTTAGTAGAAGTTCTCGACAAGACATTTTAGGACTCCTTCACATGGCTATGACTGAGAGGAATTTTAATTTCCGAGGTCCAAGGGGAAAATATCCGGTTATTTCCCACTAACTTAATAACAATGCTATGCCTTCCGATTTTCATAGATTACTATATTTATTACAAAAATGCAAGTATTTTCAAACATTATGTTTTCTTTTGCGCAATTGCGCGGCTCTTTATTTTGATGATGTGTTTATTTGTGATGACGCCACTGATATTTCCATTTGGTTGATGGCATTTTAGAATGCCCTGTGGCTTGCCACTGGGATGAAAATATAGAATTCCTTTATGGTGAACACGGGATTTAATGCCCCGTGTGAGTCTCGTTAGGAGGGCGAAGGGCTTCTAACGGGGTTTACTTCATCAAAGTAGTTACAAAAGAATTCAATTGCTTAGAGTCTATTTTTGTAGTACCCGTTCGCTTTTGAAGCTCTTTAATAAATTGTATCACTATATGCGTCAATACTGCGCCAGGCCTGGGATAAGCGGCTACGATATAATGGGGCCCTGGGGCTGATTCTCCCTCTTCTTGTTCCAATTCAGCCCTGAGGTTATCCGGGGATATTAATGAATTTGCATGTTGGAAGATAACCTTATCCATTGCCTTATATACTTCTTTACTTTCTTTGGTCAAGCCATAATAATCGAGAAGCTGGGCAAAAACATAATTTGACGTTGTATAGACGTCTTGTCCCTGTTCTGATTCTACCTTTCCTCCGTCCTCTGTCCGGCACATGGCCCAGCCCATAAGTGTCCGGTTATTATTATAAATTGTCTTGAGTATTTTTTTGGCCCTATCATCAGAGATGAAAGACTGCTCTCCTATCGCAATCAAATACCATAAGGCATCCAGTTGATTAGTCCAGACATCTGTGTTTGTTTTTCCTGTCACTGTATCAAGGCAAGTGACATAATATTGCAATCTTCGGCCGCTGCTGTTTTTCGCATCTGTCCATAGTTTCTCAAAACTCTTTGAGGCTTTTTGGAAGCAGCCCTGGTAATATTTTTTGGCATCAGTATCTTTCATCAGCTCGGCCATCTTAATCATTGCTTGGCAGTTGGCCATAAAAGTAGTCGCATCATAAGCATCTACGCCGAACAACGGGATATTATCAAAGGTGTTTTTCACTTCATTGGGATTTCCCTCGGGGATGCCGTCTCCGTCTATATCAAGCTCCTTTAAATGTTCAAATCCAAATTTTAATGTCTTCCAATTCTTCTTTAAAAAATCGATGTCATTTAGGAATTTAACGTTTCGCAGCACTCTTAGTGCCAGCTTGGGGAAGAGATCGACCCAATAGTTATTATTATACCAGGCGTAGTCACTGACATTTCGCAGAGCATGACCTTTTGGTAAAGCGCCCACATCATGAGATACAGTACCTTTAACCTTAATAGCATCTCTTATCTGGGTCAGCGATTGTCCCTCGTATTCTTCCGGATATTCCTCGAAATGTTTTCGAGCTTCGACAAAAGATGCGTGATAATGATAATAACGCTCATTGGTATTCTCTCTCTCAATTGAGTTAATAAAACTCTGACAGAGTTCTCTTTCTATATTAGGAAAGAGTATCATTAACACCATGGAATACCAATCTACATCCGAGGGATCAATATAGGCATAATCAAAACATTCGAGGAACCTGGCTCTATCATTGCCGTTCTTATCTTCAACCCAGACTGCGGCATTTGACAACGGAAAACTAAATTCGTTTAAAATCA
>CAZVUF010000235.1:0-4179 GCA_964629355.1 uncultured Pirellulales bacterium
TGAAAAGTCAAGTTTTCTTGCTGTTGCTCAAAAATTCTTCAGGCAGAACGGGCGCAGAAAAATGAACGATCTTTTCTTGTCCCTACCTCTGGTGCCCTGCGACCTCTGAGTTCTGCTGTTTTGGCTCGCCAATACCCTCTTCCAGGCGGGTTCTACAGAAAAGCCTTAAGATCAAAATGTGTTTTAGCTTTATTATCTTGGCGAAGAACAAAATAAAGCGATGCTAAATTATGGTGAATATAACTATCGAAATCGCGGTTACGCTTGTGCCCATAACGAGGGTTCCCCCTTTGGGGGGTCCCAAGTATATTCTCGTAAATCTTTATAGCATCCTCAAACCTGCCTTCGTATATGGCTTCTTCAGCGCGACGTATCGCATTTGTCGGATGTTTTTTCTTCTTTCCATAAGGCCATTCGCCTTTTTGAACAAATAGCTTCGGATCAAATGTCGTTGTGGCTTCAGGCTGCCATATAGGATTATCGTCTGAAAATCCGGGCATAAACGGTCGTGCAACATCCTTCCAATTAATACCTTTCCCGAAATGTCCTCTGTCGAACACAGTAAGAATGAGTTTTCCAACAAGCCTTTCTATTAAATCTGCTTTTTCCTTACGTTCCGTTAACAACTTTTCCTGAAGAGATTGCAGTTTTTCTCTGTCATCCTGATTAACCTCGTTCCCGTGAAAATAATACATAAAATAATTTGCAGTTTGAAAATCTGGAATTTCTATTCCAGACTCTGCTGCAAGCCAGGAGAGCTGATTATAATACTGTCGATAAACTCTCTCTTCGCTACAGCAATTTTCGATAAGTCTTACAAGATCAACTACAATGCCATCTAAAAATTGGTATCTTGTCAGATTATAGCGGTGTGCAGCTTCTTCCCAGTCCGCAATTGTCAAGGAATTATCAAAGAAGAGGGTATTGTTAAAATGGACTTCATAATGAACTAACCCTATATCGTGATTTTTGCGCATTTCCGCAATTATTTGGGCATGATGTTGGCGCATCCACGAGAGTGCTTCTTGAAAGACCTTCCACATTTCTTCTTTTGAAGTGGCGACTTCAATTTCATCTAACATATGAAAAAATCCGGCATCTAATTCATCTGCATATCTTGAATCGTCGGGATGCTCTACGGCCCAAATAGAAAAAGCTATCGGCTCGCCTTTATATAAAAGCTCATCGTCCTCATATATCCCCATACCAATAGGTACCATTACTGCCCGGCCCTGTGATAATGCATATTGTGAAAGGACAACTTCGTTTATTACACTGCGGAACCTTTTGGTTCTATAGGGTTCCCCCACATCGAATCTAAAGTTTTCTATCGTTCCATCTGGATTCGTATAGGGAATCAGAAATGGAATATTACCTTGGCCAAGCAAACGAATATGGCGCAGCTTACCTTTTTTAATCATTGCAATTCGATCGGTTATGCCTTTAATCTTAATAGCCCGAACCCAGCGGTTACTCACCTTAATGTAATCTTTGGGATCTAATTTAATAATTACGCTTGTTGGTTTGAGAATATCACCAAAATGTTTGAGGTAAATAACTCCACGAATCTTCTCAAGATATTTGCTTGGAAGTTCATTTTCTATCTGAACAAAAATCCCCCAATATGGAGAAACAATTCCTTCGCCTCTGTTTTGTACTTTAAGATCTTCTATCCTTCCGATGCATGATTTGATTTCCTTCAGGGTCATTTTAGAAGAGACATTTCTTAATAATTTCAGATTGCCAACGGATGAACTTGTCACTTTATGTGATTCTTCGCCTTTATCCTCTGTTGTGATGCGATCTGCCATTTTTTAGTATGACCATCCTAAAAGTGAGCAATCCTCAACCGCTAGCCCGCATTTCTCACAGCTTATTATTTTGAGTGGTTTTTCGTGGCAATGGTAGGCTGAATCCTTATCATCTTTTTTCATAGGACGGTTTCTATCGGGAACGCTATCAGCCATTTCTTCGTCTTGTAAGCTTTGCCTGCTGATCCTATGCTGCTCTGCGAAGCCCATGGTGTGGGAAGTGAGTAGCCCCATGAGCCGAAATATGAGCAGAACAACAGCGATAGTTTAGAGCATGGCAATTATCCTTTCATTTTTTTGTTTACTATTCGATTCAAACAGCCGAGCTGCCTAACAGATGCTGGCGCACCACCCATGATTTCTCTTTGTATGCCGACTCGAAACAGTTAATCATTGCCTAAACAGATTAACTTTTCACCGGCTTTTTCTCTCAGCGCGTTGTCTTTCCTTTTTCCTTCAATTCCTCGAGATACCTTGCCGCGGCATCTTTACCACCCAATCCGAAGGCAAGGGCCAAAGCAAGGCAAACACCGCCAAGGATAATATTGAAGGTGGCAGTTACCAAAAGAGGTGCAATGCCAAGCTGTGCCAGTGAAATTGTCACTGCAAAAATTATAATCGCCCATCGGCTTATGCCGGCCAACAGCTCCGGTTTGGGTAATTTCGCGTTCCCCGCAGCTATCCGCACTATTCCTGACACAAAACTGGCTAGAAACATAGCAACTACCAAAACAAGCAAGGCTGCTATGACCTTCGGGACGTAAGCAAATAAGCCTGCCAGAACGTCGGAACCCTTAGGCAGCCCCAATGCATCGACTGCCATCACTAAAACCATAATAATAATCAGCCAATAAACTATGCTGCTTACCACTTCTCTGGCGGAAATTTTCAAATCGCCTTTTCTTAGAATTCCTGATATACCCGCCTTATCAGCCAGCGTATCGAAGCGTACTACCTTAAGCAACCAGTCAACTATCCGTTTGATTGCCTTGGCCACAATCCAACCTACTATCAAAATTACTAATGCACCCAGCAGGACAGGAATATAGGCCATTATTCTGGTCAACATCTCGCGGATCGGGTCAACAATAAGATTGTCCCATTTAATTACAGCTAACATTTTCTGTCTCCTAAAAAATTGTTAATATTCTCATCTTCATAATTCACAACGGTTTTCATTTCACAAATACTTAACGATAACTCTCCACAGAACAAACTAACCTTTTTCTATCTTTATTAAGAATAGGGAAATTCCTCTATTTGTTCGACGGGATTGCTTAATATTAATTTTACCAATCATCTGACAGATACAGATCTATTCAACCACTACTTTGCCGGCTTTTATTTTAACACTACGGCCTACTTATCCAACTATAGTAACAACAAGGAATTATTAGTAAATCAGTGTAGAGTCTGTTTTTAATGTCATACAAATTAACCATCCAACTGTCGTTAAAATCCCCTACATTAATACCGATTCGAGGACCGAGTTATTTTCCCAATACTAGGTTGACAATTTATTCAATATCATTAAAATAAAAAAAATATTTTTTGGCGTCTTCTTGCAATTTCCCGATAGGGGTTACGGAAAAGGCAAGAAAAAAGAAAGAAGTGCACAAGGCGTAAGAGCATAAGCCAAAAGTACATAGAGAGCATAAGTGCATAAGTGAAAAAGGTGGAAGAAAGACAACATTTGGCCGGTACACCTGTGGTGCCGGTTTTCGAGATACGAGTGGCGAGAGGTGCAGTTTAATTACTGACGAGTTCTAAGTTTATGTAAATTTAGAAGTTAGAGTTTAGTCCAACAAGGGCGAATTGCGTTCTGCATTATTAAAAATGAACATTTTAGGTAAAAGCTGCGTATAGGTAGACAACTAAGGAAGAGAGTGGTTATTAAGCTGCTGTCTGTAACATAATAAATAAAGTTTTTTTCTGCTTATCTGATGAAAAAAACAAAAAAATTTTATTTTTTTTCATCTATTGTATTGACGATATTATTATTTAGGCTAAAATAGTAAGTTTAGTGGTCAAGCAAAGGTTTAACAACTTGTGCTTGGCCATTGGTTTCTAATCCCGTTAGAAATATCAGCCTGCTCTGAAATAAGAGGTACAATGTTCCTGGGATTTCTAACGAGACAAAAAAGCTCTTTGACAAGTTAACAGTTAAGCCGAACCAGCAGCGAAAGTGCAGCTTTTGTGATGAGATACGCCTTATCACAAGAGTTTAACCTTGTCCCCGCGAAGGCGGGGAGATAATTTTTTTCAGCACTTTCGGTGCGTATACTGAGTGTTGAGCCTTATTCGACGATTACCCCCATCGAAAGCATGGGGGATCGACGATACAAATTGAAGGGTTTGATCCTGGCTC
>CAZVUF010000236.1:0-4175 GCA_964629355.1 uncultured Pirellulales bacterium
GCTCCACCACTCTCGGCTGAGTTGTCGCTAAATGTACAATTGTATAATCTAAGGCTGCTGGCTATACTTTTAATTCCGCCACCATCATATTTTGCCACGTTTCCAATAAATTTACAGTTATATAGAACTAAATCGCTTTGAAGGCTACTTAGACCAGAACCATAACCGCCAAAACTTCTACTATTGCCATTGCCGCTAAACAGGCAGTTATTCAGCATAAGATTGCATGTCGGACCACTACCTATCCCTCCATCCCCATTATTTTCAAAAGTACAATTAGTAATTATCAAATTGGTATTGCTTCCGCTACTTAATCCATAATCTTCGTTATTCTTGAATTTGCAATCAACTAAAACTGCATTACAATCGGAGTTGTTCTTTAATCCCCTCTGATTTTGTTCAAATTTACAATTGGTCAGTGTTGGACTGCTTCCGGTGTGATTCTCCATGCCATACCAGCTATTATCTCGAAATACGCAATTAGTCAATGCGGGGCTGCTGCCATTGCGGTTCTTCATTCCTGTAGTGCTAAACTCAAATGTACAGTTGGTTATTTCAGGGCTGCTTGCTATGTTTTCCATCGAGCCACCACCGTTTTCGCTGAATACACAGTCTATAAAAGTTGGGTTACTGTTGGTGTTAAAGACTACATCGCCTCCGAAGGAAACGTTGAAAATGATTAGGCAACTGAGTATTTTGGCCCTGCCGGATTCAACTCGGATGGCTGCTCCACCTCTGGGCTCATCGTTACAGTCATCAGAAATGCAATATCCCCCAATGATAGTAAAACCGTTGAGAATAGCCGTTTCGTCAACACCGCTGCCGGTAACTATATGACAACTATTGTCGCCTTTGGGTTGAATATGAAATATTATTCTTCCCGGCAGCCATCTTCCAACATCATCGCAATTTAGATCGCCACTAAGGAAGCTTTTATACAGGTTCACATTCACTGCGTTAGGGTCATCTTCACTCAGGCCAGCATAACTACCTTTGATAATTACGCCGTTAATTAGCTGAAATGTCGCTCTACGATCGCCGGCAGTATTATCGCCTCCCAAGTCGGGCCTGTAAATACCCTGAGCGACTCTAATTTCATCACCTTCTAAGGCAACGGCCAAAGCATCCTGAAGGTAGTTATAGGCATCGGTCCATGATGAGCCATTATTTGCACCAACTGCATCATCATCAACATAAATTATTCTGGATGGACCAGATGGCTCAGGTATAGGTGTTTGTGCGGTGGCTGTAGACATGGCCACTAAGAGAATTAGTATGCACAGAGACTCCACTAGGGGATGCCTTGCGGCACATCTTACAAGATTTGCTTTCCCTCTCATTTTCCTGCCCTTTCAAAAAAATGATCAATATATAATGGCACTACGGACTACACACCGTAGCGCATTTCTACCAAAGGGATCAGTTCGGCGAACGCATACGCCAAAGTCCGTATTCTCGAAGCCATTGTTTTCCTGATAAAAAACCTAAAGAAACTGCAATTTGGGTGCGAAACCAGGAAAACATCTCATTTATAAAGGGCAGGCGTGCTATAAATGATATTGAGAAGATATGATGGCAAAAAATTATGATATTTTTTAGCCTGCTTCGCTCTACATTGTAGACTAGGTGAAATTGTTCAATTTTGTCAAGATTTTTTTGCTAAATTTTTTAGTTTATAGAAATATTAACCAAAAACCTTAATAATCAGTTCTCTAAGAAGAAGTAAAAAAGCTTCACTTTGAAGTATGGATTTTTACCCCCTTGATTAGTGCTACAATCGGTGGTTCTTGTGATTAGACAACAAGCACTGATTATTGGGATTAAAGGCAGATAAAATTCGCAGCAGAAATTTCGGTGTTTTTACGTATTTATCTTAGCGGCATCCAGACCGTCATTTCGGATTTGCCCCGATTTCCCCAGGCATAGTAAGGAATCAAGCGAACATCCACAGATTTCGGTTTCAGATGTGATATCTGACGATAGAGGGCGTTGCCCCAGTCAACTCCGGCAAGGACATGGGCCTTACCTTGAAGAACGGTGACACCTCCGAGCAGTTCCTTATCAAAATGGCTTCTGAATTTTATCACAGACGGAATGGCTACATTTGTTATCTTCACGCCATCCGGCAGGTCAACAGACTCCAGACAGTACACAATCGGCCCACGTTTGATAGCCACCTGATTACGAACCTCCTCGACCAGAGGGTGTGCCTCAATTAATTGTACCGGCATCGGCAGGACAAGCTCGATTACGTCACCAGCCGACCATGTCTGCTTGACTTCAAAATACTGTTCTTTTTTAAGATTGTCACCTGCAACTTTATCGTTGATTTTCACTATAGAATTACTGGCCCAGCCGGGAATGCGGAGAAACACCGAGAACTCTCTTGCAGGCGCATCCTCAAGGATTATCCTGATTGTCCCGTCCCAGGGATAATCGGTTTCTTGCATCAGCTTGACTCTGGAGCCGTCGGGAAACTTAGTATCAAGCACATTACTGCCATAGAGATTGACCCACACTCCTTCGTCCGAGATGCTGTAAGCGAAGCTACCTACCTCGGCAATTATGCGAACCACGTTCGGAGGGCAACAGAAACAGCTTATATAAGGTTCTCGCTTACGTGACCAGCGTAGCTCGAAAGGCAGGTCCTCAACCACCCGAAGCGGATTGGTATAGAAGAACTTCTTTCCATCGAGGCTGATTGCTGAAAGCACGCCGTTGTAAAGTGCCAGTTCGAGAGCATCGGTAAAACGCGCCTCCGCAGTGATTACCAGCATGCGCCAGTTCCACAAAGCAAAGCCAACTGTTGCACATGATTCGTTGTACGCCGTGACATTAGGCAACTGGTACTCTCTTCCGTAAGCCTGATGAACAAGTTGGATTGCCTCGTGGTCCTTTGAGCCATCCGGTGAAGCACCGTCATACAGGGCACCTGTGGCACCGGTAATGTACATTTTCCGGTAGACGACATCATGCCATATAGCCTCTAAGGCTGCCATTAAAGATTTATCACCTGTCTCTGTATAAACATCGGTAGCGCCAGCATAGAGATAGTTCGCCCTGGCAGCATGGCCGACAGCTTTGGTTTGTTTACGAAAAGGGATTCGATCCTGATTGTGGTCGGTGCCGTCTTCGACTAAGTCACGAATATCAATAAGGGCCTTTGCTAATTCCAAATACCTCGGATCGCCCGTGGTTCGGTACATCTCGATAACACCCATATAGTGAGAGGGACAAATGGCATTGTTCACCAAATCCTGGGGTGACTTCTTGTATACCATGTAAAGAAAATCAGCGGCCTTTTTGGCTATATTCAACAACGCTGTCTTACCAGTGGCGCGATAATGAACGCAGGCACAGGTCATCAAATGTCCCATATTGTAAGTCTCAAAGTCAAGTCTGTTCTCAAATTCCGTGGCGTCTGGACTTTGACTACGCTGGAGTATTATTACCGGCGTATGAATATAACCGTCCTCGCGTTGGGCCTTGCCGATTACATTGATGATCTGATCCATCTGCTGATTTAGTTTCTCATCTTTAGTTACTCCATATACGAAGGCGGCTGCTTCAAGCCACTTATAAAAGTCACCGTCATGCCATTTCGGCCCTCTATGCCTTCCCTCTTTCAACCCAGCAGCTACAAGGAAGTTATCATAAGCGCCACTGATATTGGGATCTTCCAGAAGTTGCCACATATTTGGTATCATAACCTTGTGGCACAAATCAAACCTTTCGGCCCAGAAACCTTCCGTCCATCGTATATCGTTGATATCAACACCGGTAAGTTTTGTGTATCCTTCGACCCGGCTCAGGGCAGGTGGACTGGATGATGTGTTCTTTGTCCCCTTATCCGCTGACTGGGCACTATTACCAGCCAAGCAGATGGTCACGACCAATACCCAGATAGACAGCACTCTGGCCATAATCAATCTGCAATCTGAATTCTTGACTCCGTGTGTGTAGTTGAGATTTCTCAATCGCATTTCCATTAACTCAAAACCTCATTGGCGGATTGAAGGATCAAAGGGCTGTTTTTATTTATGTCATCCTTTAGGAGGTTTATAATGATTATCTAATCTGAACGATTTTTTGAACGGATTTTAGATGGATATGACCAGCTTGTCAATAGAGAGCCGGCGACACACCGGAAACCAAAGACAATCTGGCTGGGATTA
>CAZVUF010000237.1:0-4147 GCA_964629355.1 uncultured Pirellulales bacterium
CTGCTTTATATCTCGCTACCGGTGACTTATCAATTGCTCATTCGCAGATTAGATTATGTTATTTCTTGTTGATTTCCCTGAATGGCTTATGGTCTACATATAGTCGCAGTCTTGTTAAGTGGATTTCAATCTCCTCCGGGTTGGTCAACAATGAAATTGCTTGTTGTTGTGCTTTTACTGCCATGTCGAACTGACCTGTTTCAGCATAAGCAGCAGCTAAGGTATCCAGGCACTGAGGATTTTTGCGTTTGGTAATTTCCACGGCCTTTTGTGCCAACTCTACAGAACGATGCCCATTTCTGATCTGGTCAGCTCCACACGTACTCAGAATCCAGGCAAGCTCGTTTAAAAGTCGTGGATGGTCCGGCTGTACCTCTAACGCCTTGGTCAGATCAGCCACTGCTAATTCATAGTTCCCGTTATGTTTCCACAACAAAGCTCGATCGTAATAATACGAGGGATTGTTTGGATCAAGCTGAATAAGTTCTGATAACGTCTCCACCGCACCTTTATAATCTCCGCTCTTGGTATGAACATTTATCAGGTTTTTAAGTGAAACAGCTAAAAGTTGTTTGTTTCCCACATCGCGGCTTATTTTAGCAGCTTTATTTGCGAGAGCTTTTGCCAGACTATAGTTTTTGTTATCAGCCTCAATCTCAGAGAGTCTTCCTAAAATGTCCGCCATGACAATCTGACGTGACGGCATGGCAGTCTCTGTACTTTTTAGCTGTTCAATGATGCCCAATGCCCTTTCCAGAAGGGGCTTGGCTTCCGCAGGTCTTCCCAGGTCCCACACAACAGCACCGAGCCAATAAAGTGACTGTCCCATCCGATAGTTCTCCGGACCAAATTTCTCCGCTTCTCGCATAGCTTCTTTAAACAATTGCTCTGCCTCTTCGTAGCGGCCGTCACTGTATGCTTTGCGCCCCTCATCCACATAAGCTTCCCAGAGTATCGTTTGGGGCACAACATCTTTCGGTTCATCTTTGAGCCATGGGGAGCGTGTGGCTGAACTTGTTTCCCTGTGCTTACAACCGGTGTTACATATTGCAAGCAAGAAACCGAAAATCCATACCACGAGAAACACAAAATGAAAAGAAACACGTGACAGAATACACTTTTCGATACCCGCTCTGCAAAATCCCAAAGAACTCCTGAGCGTAAAAATAGATGCAGATAAGGTCTTCCACTCCTCCGATACCATTGCTATGCCTCCTCTAATCCACCGCTACTATCCCTCACTCTACAAGCGGCTTACATTTTGCTGGAAATACTTTGACTGTTAGAACAAAATAAGTAATTAGTATATTTAGCTGGACCAGTCAAGAAAAATTCGTGATTTTGTCAACAAAGCTGTAAACACACCCTTATTTTTCGCTTTTAGTTTAGAGCTTTGATAGTTTATCATTAAGTATCGAGAAAAAACAGTCGAGAAAATATAGTTGGGCATAATCTTAAAAATTTGCTGTTTCACGACAAAATCAACCTATTAGAATGATTACAGAGGAATCAACAAATATTGAGAAATATTTACCCGGCGACAACGCGGAGTTACTCCATAATAACAACAACGAATTTAAAATCCCGGACGAGATCGGAATCCTGCCGATTCGAAACGTCGTTGCCTATCCAGGCACTGTAATGCCGTTGGCGATAGGCCGGGAAAGAAGCAAAGCACTACTTGCCGATACAAAGCCTAATGAATCTGTAATAGGGCTTGTTACACAACGCAATCCACAGACCGACAAACCTAATTTCGACGACCTTTACTCAATTGGAACCACCGTATCGGTTCTGAAGGTCATTAAAATGCCGCAAGGCTCAGTTAATATTGTAGTCCACGGAATAGCACGTTTTCGAATAGTTAAATACATAACCACTGAGCCATACTTAAAGGCCAAAATCCAGACACTAAGCGTCACAGCAAACATGACGAAAAAACTTCAGGCACTCATCGTTAGCGTTCGTCAGTCTGCTAACCGTGTTATCGCATTGAGCCCTAACGTGCCTGAAGAAGCATCTGTTCTTCTGGAGAATATTGAAGATCCGTCCGCCTTAGCTGATTTTTTAGCTGCCAATCTCAGCCTTGACATCGCAAAGAAACAGGAATTGCTCGAAGAACTCGACCCGGCTAAACGTCTCAGTCAAATATCTGTTATCCTTGCGAACCAATTAGAGGTTCTCGAGCTAAGTCACAAAATCCAGAGCCGGGTCAGAGAATCAATAGATAAGAGCCAAAGAGAATACTTCCTGCAGGAGCAGCTAAAGGCCATTCAGACTGAGCTTGGCCAGCAGGACCTTAGAACTGAAGAACTAAAGCAGCTCAGAGAAAACATAACCAAGGCGAAAATGCCCAAAAAGGTCGAAAAAGAGGCTTTTCGTGAGTTAGACAGGCTTAGCAAGATTCCCCCCGCTTCACCGGAATATACGGTCATCCGCACATATTTAGACTGGGTCTGTGAAATGCCCTGGTCTGTTCAGACCGAAGACCGGCTCGACATCAATCAAGCAGAACGAATACTGAATAGGGATCATTATAACCTTACAAAGGTTAAAAAACGCATCCTTGAATTTCTCGCAGTCCGCAAGCTGAACCCGACCGGTAAAAGCCCCATACTTTGCTTTATAGGTCCGCCCGGTGTGGGCAAAACCTCTCTTGGCAAATCCATTGCACGCGCAATGGGAAGGAAGTTTATACGCATTTCACTCGGCGGAATGAGAGACGAAGCCGACATTCGGGGACACCGAAGAACCTATATCGGAGCTCTGCCAGGCAGGATTATGCAGGAGCTGAGAAAGTGCGGAAGTAAAAATCCCGTGTTTATGCTTGATGAATTGGATAAAATCGGTGCGGATTTCAGAGGCGACCCAGCCGCGGCCCTGCTGGAAGTGCTCGATCCTGAACAAAACTCCAGCTTCACCGATCATTACATCGATCAGCCCTTCGATTTATCCGGGGTTATGTTCATCGGTACCGCGAATTATACCGAGCCTATCCCACCTGCCTTACACGACCGAATGGAAATCATCGACTTGCCAGGCTACACCGAAACCGAAAAGCTGAACATCGCAAAAAAATACCTTGTCCCCCGGCAGCTTAAAGAGCACGGCCTGAAGAAAAACCAATTAACTATCAAAGATGAGGCTATACTTGCTATAATCCGCAGTTACACCCGTGAAGCAGGTGTGCGGAATCTGGAAAGAAATATAGCCGCTGTATGCAGAGCTATTGCCACAGAGATAGCAAAGGGAAAAAAGAACCGAGCGACTATCAGTAAAAAGGAACTCGCCGAAATCTTAGGACCTGCGCAGTTCGAGTCGGAACTGGCATTGCGAGCCGGAATACCCGGCGTTGCTACTGCATTAGCCTTTACGCCGGTTGGAGGGGAACTGTTATTTATCGAATCAGCATCCATGCCCGGCAAAGGTCAATTACAGCTAACAGGCCAAATTGGTGATATTATGAAGGAAAGTGCCCAGGCTGCTTTTTCCATCGTAAAATCAAACGCAAAAAAGCTGAAAATTGAGCCTGACAGATTCAGCAAATTCGATTATCACATTCACGTCCCGGCAGGAGCAATCCCCAAAGACGGTCCAAGTGCCGGAGTAGCAATGTTCACATCTCTGGTCAGCTTACTCCTGCAAAAGCCGATTCGACCGGATGTAGCTATGACCGGCGAAATAACCTTACGCGGTCTGGTCTTGCCCATTGGCGGCCTGAAGGAAAAAATCTTGGCCGCAAAGCAGGCCGGCATAAAAACCGTTATCCTCCCAGAAAGAAACAAAAAAGACTTGCCGGAAGTCCCCAAAGAAGCCCAAAAAGGTGTCAAGTTTATATTCGCTAAGAACACCAATGACGTCCTGAAAATTGCATTGAATGAAAGCTGAATTCAATGCCGGAACTGCCCCCTCGCCCTGCGCTGGGCGTGGCTATCGAAAAGTTGGTTCGTCAATAAATAAGGCACACACCGAATACAAAAAATCAGGGCCTATACCAAATCAAGCGGTATAGGCCCAAAACTTGTCCAACTTCACCCCAATAAATCAGGGATTTATTCTACCAGCCCGGGAAGCTTCAACCCAATATCATCAATATATAAATCGCCTGCGCTTCCAGGTTGTGTAGCAGCCCTATCGCCGACGCCAA
>CAZVUF010000238.1:0-4124 GCA_964629355.1 uncultured Pirellulales bacterium
GCAGTGAATCTTAAGGATTGTCCGCCCTTTGCCAGTCAACATCGCGCGGGAATCTCAGATGACGAGCTACAGGTGTGGGAACTGAAACACCAGCATGGAATTAATCGTGAAGAAGCTGGGGATTTTCAAGAGGCCATCCGGGCTTATCAGAATGCCCTGATTAAGGACCCGGACTATGCAGAAACGTATTTCCGTTTGGGACGCTGCTATTGGGAAACTCAACAATATGAGCAGGCGTTTCAGGCCTATCGCCGAGCCTGTGAGTTGGACAGCTTGCGTTTCAGGGCAGATGAGCAGATCAATCAAATCATTCGCGAGACAGCCCAGGAAAAGCAGGAGCAGGGCGTATATTTCGTTGATGCAGCCCAGGTGATATCGACCCAGAGCGAGCATCAGGTCCCCGGGGAGCAGTGGTTTTACGAGCACGTGCACTTCAATTTTGCAGGTAATTATCTCATGGCCAGGAATCTATTCGAACAAATCGAGAAGTTGCTTCCGGAATCCATCAGGAAAGGTCGCATCCAAGATGGGGCCGATCCCAACGAACAAGATTGTGCAAGGATACTGACGTTTACGATACTTTATCAGTATCAAATCGCTAAGAATGTTTTGGAGAAATATATCACCAAGCCCCCCTTTACGAATCAGGCCTACCACGCTCAGACCGTCCAGCGCTTGGAGGCATACATTCAAGAGCTCAAGGCACAAGTTACTCAGATACCCTTCAAATCATTTCTGGAGACATATGAGCAAGCGATTCAGCAGAATCCATTGGATTGGCATCCACACTGGGTCTATGCGTCTTTGTTGGCGTCGGAGCAGGTGAATGATCAGACCCGGGCCCTGCAACACTACGAATTTGTTCAGAAAAGATTTCCCCTTTGGCCGGCTCCCTATGTATTCATGGGGCTGGCTATGTCAAAGCTGGGACGCTTAGACGAGGGGATTGCCTATAATAAAAAGGCAATCGCGCTGGACCACACTCAATTCGAGGCCTATTTTAATCTGGGTCTTGCCTATCAATTGCAGCAAAAACATGAGCAGGCCGTAAAGCACTATCGCTTGGCCCTTCACTATCAGCCCGCACATGCGAATGCTTATTTGAATCTGGGCGTCCTCCTGTTCAATCAGGGCAAAATCAAGGAGGCGATAGAGACCTATATTACCGGTCAGAAAAATGTCCCGGATTATCCAGAGCTGTATTACAACCTCGGAGTCATCTATGAAAAGACAGGCAAAATCGACGATGCCATCAACCAGTACCGAAAGGCCCTCGATATCGCTCCTAATTCAGTGAAATACCGTAAGTCCCTCGATAAGGCGCTCAGCCTTAAACGCCTCTAATGAATAATAGGCAAATCCCGTTAGAAATCCCCGCCCTATCGGATTTTTCAAGACCGATAGAATTTGGATTTCTAACGGGACAAACAAAAGAGCAATGCCGGAGCAGTACAATTGAAAGTTTTTCCTTGACTAAAAGTTAGGTGATTTTGTATAAATACATATATGAAATTCCGTGAATTTTTAACTTTTTAGCGTTTAGCTAAGAGTTCCTGCAAACTGATTAAAAGATTTGTTGGATCTCGACAATCCTGCTTCCTGCTTCACCAAAACGCTTCACGGAGGCGAGAAATCCAGCCAGCGTCGGAAGAATGCAAATTGTTATTTTCCCCCGGAAAGCGGCTGTTGTCTTAGTTTTTTGAAGGAGGAATATCATGTGTAAAAAAATGATAACTGCTATTGTTTTGGTGCTGGCTTTGTTTCTGGCAAACACAGCCAACGCTCAGGACCCGAACCTCCTCGGCTGGTGGAAGCTCGATGAGTCATCCGGCAACATCGCTTATGACTCAAGCGGCAACTTCAATGACGGCGTCTTTGTAGGCGACCCACAATGGGCAAGTGGATACGCAGGCGGTGCGGTGTGGCTTGACGGAGTCGATGATTTCATCGAGGTACCACATGACGACTCACTGCTGCCGGACACAGAAGTCACTGTTATGGCCTGGATAAACACCCCAAGGTACACAGGCGCCGGTGGTTCAAGTTGGCAAGCGCTTATTACAAAGGGTAATTCGCCTCGGGTGTATAGCTTTTACACTGAAAGTAGTGGCGTTCTTCATTTCAGCATTGGTCCTGAGGGTAGTTTCGTTGGTTCTGTCAGTACCGGTCAAATACCACTGAATGAATGGGTACATGTCTGTGCGATGGTAAAAAATAACGCACCTCTCTATTACATCAATGGAGAACCTTCAGCACCCGCTGATAACGCTGGAGCTGGAACGACGATACCCAAGGGAAATACAGCCACTGTTCGTATTGGTAACGCTCCCGAGAATAATTCATTTTCCGGGAAGATTGACGATGTTCGCGTTTACAATGGGGCGTTGTCGCAGGAGAAGATTCAGCTTATTATGGTGAGCGGTTTAAGATCAGAAGCAACTCGACCCAGTCCCGATGTTGGGGCCCAGGAAGTGCCCCGAAACACGCTTCTTGGCTGGAAGGAAGGACAATATAGTGTTACACATAATGTGTACTTCGGTACAGATTTCAATGATGTCAACGAAGCAGGCGTATCCGATCCTCGGGGCGTACTGGTAGCTGAAGGACTGAACGATATCACTTTTGATCCTCTCGGAGCCGACCTTCTCGAATACAACACAATCTATTATTGGCGGGTTGATGAAATCAACGATTTGGATCCAAACAGCCCCTGGGAAGGTGCCGTTTGGAGCTTTACGACGGCCAACTTCATTGTTGTGGATGATTTCGAAGATTACAACGACTACGAACCTCACAGGATATTCGATGACACGTGGGAAGATGGATTCGGTACGACTACAAACGGTGCTATGATCGGTTATCCTAATCCGGATTTTGATGCCGGGGAACATTTTGTAGAGACATCGATCGTTCGCAGTGGCAAACAGTCGATGCCTTATTTCTATGACAACGACAATAAATATTCAGAAGCGGTGATGGCGTTAAGTGGTTCAGATAAAGACTGGACTAGAGATGGTGTTATAACATTGTCGCTGTGGTTCAGGGGCTATCCTAAGTATGTTGGTGGCTTTGTGGAGGACCCGGCAGGAACTTACACGGTAAAATCCACCGGCGCGGATATCTACAACAACGCGGATGAGTTCCACTTCGCATATAGAGAGGTTGCCAGCGGTGCCTGCTCGATTATAGCAAAGGTCGAAAGTTTGGACAATACCGACCCATTTGCAAAGGCCGGCATAATGATTCGCAATTCACTTGAGCCGGACTCGGTTAATGTCGCACTGCTGATTACTACCGAAAATGGCATCCGGTACCAGCGTCGTTTTACCGCCGATGACGCAACAGAAAGGGAGTTTGACCCGAACGTTGCCGCGCCATATTGGGTGAAATTGCAGCGTACGGCAGGTGGACTTGTCAGGTCGTTTTATTCGCCGGACAATGTTACATGGAAGCAGTTTACTTTGAAGACCGCCACAATGCAAAATCCTATTTACGTAGGTTTAGCTGTAACAAGCCATAATGTGGACGCAGTATGTCAGGCTACATTCTCCGATGTAAGCTTCCCCGGCACCAATGTGAGTCCGCAGTGGAACCACCAGGACATAGGAATAATCAGCAACGCGCCAGAATCAATGTATGTGGTTCTCAATGGCAGCGCTATAGTCTATCACGAGGATCCGAATGCATCGTTGATAGATGAATGGACACAGTGGGAAATCCCGCTACAGAAGTTTGCTGACCTGGGCGTAAACCTTAGCAATATCAACAGCTTCGGTATCGGTTTCGGTGACAGGAATAATCCACAACCCGGCGGTCAAGGTATAGTATTTTTTGATGATATTCGGCTGTATCTTCCCTCATTGCAGTAAATTACGAATATTGAAAGTCGATGATTTAAGGGCCTATACAGATTGTGATTCGGTATAGGCCCTATTTTTTAGAATTGTGTTTATTCCTGCTTTTATTCCTCCCTTCTTATCCACAGGAATTTTGAATTGCGTCTTAAGCTATGCCGGTTATAATGAAAGGTTCAAAATAAACCTGTAAAGAGTACGTTAGCGGTGCCGTAAGGCATGGCTAAGTCCATTAGCGTAAAGTGTAAAGCAAAACATTAATGCTAAACG
>CAZVUF010000239.1:0-4078 GCA_964629355.1 uncultured Pirellulales bacterium
TCTGGATACCGCCACCGACGGTAAACGGAATGAAGACGTTTTCCGCAACCTTCTCTACAAGCTCGACGATGGTTTTGTGGAAACGAATGGTAGCGGTGATATCCAAAAATACAAGCTCATCAGCCCCTTCGTCACTGTATCTTGCACCCAGTTCTACCGGGTCGCCGGCGTCACGCAGATTTAGGAACTTGATGCCCTTAACCACACGGTTGTCTTTAACATCAAGGCACGGAATAATTCGTTTCGTGAGCATATTTTTCAGATTGACCCCACAATTTATTTGGGAGTTTTTTCTTTTTTTTGTTTTTCGCATATTTCGGCGAAATTTTTCAGAACTTTCAGGCCTGATTTACTGCTTTTTTCCGGATGAAACTGCAAGCCGTATATATTTGCTTTCTGAACTGCTGCAGGCAGTGCAAAACCATAGTCTGTATAGGCTATTTTGGCCTGTTGGTCAGTGACTTCAGCATAGAAAGAATGTGCGAAATAAAAGTTTTTTTCTTTACCTAAGCCGACAAATAAATCCATACCCTCAGGTAGCTTTACCTGATTCCAGCCCATGTGTGGAACACTCAGTGCCGTAAGGTATCCCTGACGGGATTGCGAACCGGCTGGAATAGGAATGACACTGCCGGATACCAAGCCGAGGCCATCGTATTGGCCATATTCACTGCTATGGTCAAAGAGCATTTGATAGCCGACACAGATACCTAACAGCGGCTTGCCGTCTAAGGCGAGCTTTTTTATAAGCTTGGCAAGTTCGCCCAACTGACTAATAGCGTAACCAAACGCTGCAACTCCCGGCAGAACAATGCCCGCCGAACATTCGATTGTTTCAACTTTCCTGCTAAGCTCAACCTCGCAGCCTATATGCCGCAGTGTATTACACACGCTTCTGACATTACCGACACTATAGTCAATGACTACTATCATAAGTCAAATTAAACTGCATAAAAGCTAATAGGTCAAATGAGAATATCTTATAGAACAATTGAGAAGAATTAATTATAAAACCGGCTGAATTTTTCTATAATTGACGGAACCTTAAGTGCGATTTGTCAAAAAATTCTTTTCTTTTAAGGATGCTGTTTATATCATGATAGTGAAAATCTTACTGATTTATTTCACAGAACTTTATTCGATTGAGGAAGCATGAATGTGTGGCATAGTGGCTTATCTGGGCAAAAAAGTTGCACAACCGATTCTCATTGAAGGGCTGAAGCGTCTTGAGTACCGGGGCTATGATTCAGCTGGTGTGGCATTGTTGACATGTCATGGTATAAAAATTAAGAAAACCAGCGGCAGAATCAGTGCTCTGGAAGCAATTTTGGATGAGCCTGACATCGCTGAAACACTCGGCCTGGGTCATACACGCTGGGCAACTCATGGAGAACCGAACACTATCAATGCCCATCCGCACCCGGATTATACCGGCAAAATTGCTGTTGTTCATAACGGCATCATCGAAAATTATGATACACTGAAGACATGGCTGCTGAACGAAGGTGTTACATTTGTAAGTGACACCGACACTGAGGTTATAGCAAATTTAATAGGCTATTTTTATGCTAAAGGCAACGACGAGCAGGAAACAGGAAGACCCGGCAGTCAAAATAAATTTGAATGGGCTGTGCAAAAGACTCTGCGGGAACTGCACGGCACCTACGGCTTAGCGATTCTCTGTTCAGATTTTCCCCATATGCTTATAGGTGCTAAGAAAGGCAGTCCTCTGATTTTGGGCGTTGGTGACAATGAGTATATCCTGGCCTCAGACGCCGCTGCAATTGTGGAGCACACCACCCGGGCGGTATATCTTTCCGACAACGAGATGGTTACCATCACCCCGGATGGGTTCCATACCAAAACCCTCGACAATGTCACCGTCACCAAAGACCTGAGTCAGATTGAGTTTTCACTTGAGCAAATCGAGCTGGACGGCTTCCAGCACCACATGCTCAAAGAGATTTTTGAGCAGCCCAAAGCTCTGAGTACCTGCATGGGGGGCAGAATCGACAGGCGAAATGGTAAAATAATTCTTGGCGGTATAGCCAATTATTTACGTGAACTGACCCGTGCCAAACACCTTGTTCTCACTGCTTGCGGCACAGCATTCCATGCCAGCTTAGTCGGTGAGTTTTTGTTTGAGCGTTTGGCAAGAATCTCGACAGAGACCGAATACGCCAGTGAATTTCGATACCGCAATCCCATCATCGAGGACGGGACAATTGTTATAGCAATAAGCCAGTCCGGCGAGACCGCCGACACACTTGCGGCTGTTGAAGAAGCCAAAGAACGCGGAGCCACGGTGCTTGGTATTGTTAATGTTGTCGGCTCCTCCATCGCCAGAGCCACCGATGCGGGGGTATATCTGCATGTAGGCCCTGAAATTGGTGTTGCCAGCACAAAGGCCTTTACAGGCCAATTGGCGGTCTTAACCATGCTGGCAATCGAGCTGGGAAGAAGAAAACATATAAGTAGTACCGAAGCAGCCGCCTATATAGATGAGCTTTCACAAATACCGGATAAGATAAGCCGGATATTGCAGCAGTCCGACCAAATTAAAGAAATCGCAGCAGCAAATATCAATAGGAACAACTGGCTTTTCTTAGGTCGGGGTTTTAATTATCCGGTTGCCCTTGAAGGAGCCCTCAAGTTGAAGGAAATTAGCTACATTCACGCAGAAGGTCTGCCGGCTGCGGAGATGAAGCACGGCCCGATTGCGTTAATCAACGATGGTATGCCTGCGGTTTTCATCGCCACCGCCGGGCCGCAATATGATAAGATAATGGGTAATATCGCTGAGGTAAGGGCGCGGGGGGGTAAAATTATCGTTGTTGCCACCGAAGGCGATGAGAGCATTAGGTCCGCTATCGGGCAAACCGATCACTTAATTACCATCCCTGATGCGCCGGAAATTCTGCAGCCAATGCTGGCTGTTGTACCACTGCAGCTTTTAGCTTACCATGCCGCTGTCCTCCGCGGCCATGATGTGGACAAACCTCGGAACCTCGCGAAAAGTGTTACTGTTGAATAAACCGTGAAAATTCGATATTCGATATTCGATATTCGATATTCATTAAGATTTGCCTTCAGTCTTGTGGAACTTCTTGTGGTTATAGCAATTGTTGCTTTTTTGCTTTCCATACTTACACCATCGCTTATGAAAGCCAAATCGATAGCTATGCGCATAAGATGTTCGCACAATCTCAAACAAATCCACTTGGCTGTGAATTTATATACCAGTGCAAACGACAATGCTTATCCCTGTGTGCAGGACCCACTGCCAGCCGGTTATTGGCTGTGGATGGGACGTGGCTGGCGGTCTTTTGTCCGTCCCTATCTGGATGACAATATCGATCCCAACAATCCTTCAGTTTTATTTTGCCCGCAGGACCGCATCTCTAAAGAGAAATACGAAAGCACCAGCTACGCTTACTCGATGGCCTTTTATCACAGTCCACAACAGATAGACCAGATGAATAGTCCCGGTGACACATACGGTAGCACTTCACCGCCATGTATTCCGCAGCGGAGTTCTGACGTAGTGAATCCTGCCGGCAAGATTCTTATTGGAGAGTGGCTCAGCAATCATTTGCCTATAGATGGCGATAAAGGCTGGTGGTGCTGGCAGGGCCGTCGAAATTATCTCTTTGCTGACGGCCAAATTTGCACTCTTGACGTCGACCAGATTCGCCCCGCGCGAGACGGCTTTCCTGATGTAAATCTAACCATTCACGGCATAAAAGGTGTTGATTACAGTCCGTAGGACGAGGGTGGCGAGAATTTTTTTCTTGAGATAATTGCAGATTCTGAATAAACTCTTATCAAATTGAAAACAAGAATAAATGTAGGGTGGGCACTCATCTCGGCGAAGGCCGAGCCGTAGCGGGACAGCCCGCCATTCTTCTTCGGTGTGCATTGCACATCCTACAGATAGGAGAATTGAATTATGAAAGAGCTTAAGAAACTTGAAGCATGGTTTGTAACCGGAAGCCAACACTTATATGGCCCGAAGACCCTCAGGCAGGTCGCGGATGACTCTAAAAAGATTGCCGAGGCTTTGTCGCAATCTAAACAG